>SFLO01000060.1 GCA_004553405.1 Coriobacteriaceae bacterium | reverse complement strand
CGTGGGCGAGCGCCTCACCGGCAAGGAGTACGGCAAGGAGTACAAGGTCGACCTCTCCCTGCGCATCATGGCAGACCACTCCCGCGCCGTCGTGTTCATGATCGGCGACGGCATCCTGCCCTCCAACGAGGGCCGCGGCTATGTGCTGCGCCGCCTGCTGCGCCGCGCCGTGCGCCACGGCCACATCCAGGGCATCGACAAGCCCTTCCTGGGCGAGTTCCTCGAGGAGATCATCCGCTCCATGGGCGAGGAGTACCCGGAGATCGTCGAGAACAAGGCGCTCATCGCCCAGACCCTGCTGTCTGAGGAGGAGCGCTTCCGCCAGACCCTGGCCCACGGCGAGGGCTTCCTGGAAGACGCCCTCGAGGGCCTGAAGGAGGGCGACACCCTCTCCGGTTCCATCGCCTTCACCCTGCATGACACCTATGGCTTCCCCTTCGAGCTCACCTGCGAGATCTGCGCAGAGCAGGGCATCGAGGTCGACGAGGAGGGCTTCAACGTCGAGATGGAGGCCCAGCGCCAGCGCGCCCGCGACGCCCGCAAGGACGACGCATGGGACCTGGGCGCAGACGTCTACGCCGCCCTGCTCGAGGAGCTGGGCGAGCCCGAGTTCACCGGCTACGTCGAGGACTCCACCGAGGCAACCGTCAAGGCCATCGTGGTCGAGGGCCAGCGCGTGAGCTCTGCCGCCGCCGGCACCGAGGTCTGCGTCGTGCTCGACAAGACCCCCTTCTACGGTGAGATGGGCGGCCAGGTGGGCGACACCGGCACCATCACCGCAGATGGCCTCGAGGTCGAGGTCTCCAACACCGTCAAGCCCGAGGCCGGCCTGCCCGTGTGCAAGGGCGTCGTGAAGGCCGGCACCCTCGAGGAGGGCGCTGCCGTCACCGCTTCCATCGACGCGCTGCGCCGCGCCCGCATCGCCCGCAACCACACCGCCACCCACATCCTGCAGAAGGCCCTCACCACCGTGCTGGGCGACCATGTCAAGCAGGCAGGCTCGCTGGTTGCGCCGGACCGCCTGCGCTTTGACTTCACGCACTTCGAGCAGATGCACCACGAGCAGATCGCCGAGGTCGAGCGCATCGCCAACGAGATCATCATGTCCAACCTGCCCACCGTCATCTACGAGACCAGCCTCACCGCTGCCCGCGAGAACGGCGTGCTCGCCCTCTTCGGCGAGAAGTACGGCGAGTTCGTACGCGTGGTCGAGGTGGGCTCCTTCTCCAAGGAGCTCTGCGGCGGCACCCACGTGGGCTCCACGGGAGAGATCGGCCTGCTCAAGATCGTGCAGGAGACCTCTGTGGGCGCCAACACCCGCCGCATCGAGGCTGTGACCTCCTTCGACGCCTTCAACTACGTCACCGCCCAGACCGAGGAGCTGCATCAGACTTCCCGCCTGCTCAACTGCCCCGCTCTGGACGTCGCCGAGCGCGTCGCAGGCCTGCAGGCCCGCACCAAGGAGGCCGAGGGCAAGCTCAAGCGCGCCGCCAAGGCCGCCTCTGAGGGCAGCATCGCAAACGCCATCGACGCTGCCATCGAGGTCAACGGTTACATGCTGATCGTCGAGGACCTGGGCAAGGGCACGGTCGACGGCATGCGCGAGGCATGGGACGTCGTCAAGAAGCGCGCCGAGAAGGCCCCCTACGCCGTGGTGTTCTTCGCCCGCAACGCAGAGACCGGTGCTCCGCTGATGATGGCCGCCGCCAACGAGGCCGCCGTCGAGGCCGGCTTCCACGCAGGCAACCTGATCAAGGCCGTCGCTCCCGTCATCAAGGGCGGCGGCGGTGGCAAGCCCGCCATGGCACAGGCCGGCGGCAAGGACGCCGCAGGCATCCCTGCAGCCATGGCCAAGGTCATTGAGATCCTGGGCGCCTAGGGGCGCACTCGGCACAGCTGATTGATGCAAGTACTGGGCCTGGACATCGGGGAAAAGCGCATCGGCGTGGCCTCTGGCAGCACTGCAAGCGGTGTTGCCACGCCCGTCAAGGTGATGCCCGCCTCCGATGTCCTGGCCAACGGGCGCAGCTGGCGCATGCTGCTCGAGGACTACGAGCCCGAGCTGCTGGTGTGCGGCTGCCCCAAGAGCATGAGCGGCGCCCAGGGCAAGCAGGCCCAGCGCGTGCGCGCGGCGGCGGAGAAGATCGCCGCGGCTGCCGGGCTGCCCTTGGAGTTCGTCGACGAGCGCCTCTCGAGCGCAGAGGCCAAGCGCTACTTGCGCGAGATGGGCCTGAGCGAGAGGGACATGCGCGGCAAGGTCGACTGCGTGGCCGCCTCGATCTTCCTGCAGACCTGGCTGGCGCAGCAGCGCCGCTAGGGAGCGCGTGCGCCGCCGCCTCATGGCGTGCGGTGCGGAGGGTGTGCGCGGAGTGCGGCCGCCCTGTGTAGCTTTTGGGGAGACTGGCGCGCCCGCTTTGAAATCACGCGATACTCGAACCTGCAGTGCCCTGCTACCGCTCAGGCGGCTTCGGGGTTGGTTTGGCGAAAGGAGAGCCACGTGGCATCTGGTAAGCACAGTACCCCCAAGAAGGGGAGCGGCTCGCAGAAGGCCGCTGCTTCCAAGGCGCCCAAGGGCGGCAAGGCAGCGCAGGCGTCCAAGGCGGGCAAGAACAGCCTGAGGGGCGTGCTGCTCGTCGTGCTCGCGCTGGCGGTTGTGGTCTGCGCCTTTGCGGTGAAGGTGGCGCCCAGGCTCTTCGAGCAGCCCGCCCAGGTTGCCTCGGGCGAGGTCGTCACGGTCGAGATTCCTGCGGGGTCTTCCACCAAGCAGATCGCCGACATCCTCAAGGAGAGCGGCGTCATTGCACGCGAGAGCGAGTTCGTCGACGCGGTGAAGTACCGCGGCGTGGCAGACCAGCTCAAGGCCGGCACCTACCGCTTTGTGGGCGGGGAGGACATCAGCGGCATCATCGAGGCCATGCTCACCGGCAACACCGGCTTCACGCTCACCATCCCCGAAGGCTTCACGGCGCGCAAGATCGCAGACACCGCGGCTGCCGTGTGCGAGCTCGATGCAGACGAGTTCTACAGGCTCACCATGAGCGCCAGCAGCTATGAGAACGACTACCCCTTCCTCAAGGGCGCCTACAACAACTCGATGGAGGGCTACCTGTTCCCCGACACCTACGCGGTTGAGTACGGCACCAGCCCAGACGCGGTCATCCGCATGATGCTCGACAACTTCTCTGCGCAGATCGCCAGCGTCGACATGAGCTATGCGTCTTCGAAGAACCTCACCACGCAGGATGTGGTGATCCTGGCGTCGATGGTCGAGAAGGAGTCGCGCAGGGACAGCGACAAGGCCCAGATCGCGAGCGTGTTCTACAATCGCCTGCACGAGGGCATGAGCCTGGGCAGCGACGTGACCACCTACTACGCCGTGGGCAAGGAGCTCACCGAGGAGCTCACGGTGAGCGACCTCTCGTCTGACAGCCCCTACAACACCCGCAACCCCGAGCACCGCGGCCTGCCCGCCGGCCCCATCTGCAACCCGGGACTGGCATCGCTCAAGGCGGCCGCCCACCCGGACGAAACTGACTACCTGTACTTCTTCTACAGCCAGAGCCGCGACAAGACCATGTTCTACAAGAACCAGGCCTCCTTCGACCAGGGCTGGGCCAAGTACGGCCAGTAACCCGCGCGAGGGGACAGGCCCTGCGGTTCGCAAGGGGACAGGCCCCGCCTGTGTCGCGCGAGGGGACAGGCCCTGCGGTTCGCGAGGGGACAGGCCCGTTGCAGTTCGATGAAGTGGGAGCAGATGAGGTTCTTCAAGCCAGATGAGTACTACGCGTCGGTGCTGAGCATCGATCCGCGTGCGCTGGTTGAGCGCGGGTTCAAGGGCGTGCTGCTGGATGTGGACAACACCCTCATGCCGCGCACGGATGCGCAGGTGCCCGCGCGCATGGCCGACTGGGTGCAGCGCTGCCAAGAGGCGGGGCTGGCCACGCTGGTGCTCTCCAATAGCTTCCAGGACCGCGTGCTCGCTGCGGTGGAGCAGCTGGGAACGCAGTTCATCGGCAAGGCGATGAAGCCGCTGCCTGGTGGCTACAGGCAGGCGTGCCGTCAGCTGGGGCTGCGCCCGCAGGAGCTGGTGATGGTGGGCGACCAGACGTACACGGACATTCTGGGTGCGCATTTGGCCGGCATGCATGCGATCCTCGTGCAGCCGCTGGGCAGCGTCGACCTGGGCCACACCCGCCTGCTGCGCAAGCTCGACCGCATCATTCTGCGCAAGATGCCCCCGCAAGGCGAGTTCCCCCGCGACATCTACACCCTCTAGCGCTGCCCGCGAGGGGACAGGCCCCGTGGTTTGCGAGGGGACAGGCCCCGCCCGCGAGCGCGCTGCACGCGAGGGGACAGGCCCCGCGGATCGCGCGGTATCGTGGTCTGCAAGGGGACAGGCCCCGCGGTTTCAGCTGGCAGCGATGTCACGCAAGGGGACAGGCCCCGCCCGCGAGCGCGCTGAACGCGAGGGGACAGGCCCGAAAAGGACGATGAGCGAGGGAGATCGAGCATGAGATTCACGACCGAATACGGCGCATTGCGCTTTGCGGTGATCGGGACGCCTGTCGCGCACTCGCTGTCTCCGGCTATGCACAACAGGGTCTACCGCGATGCGGGCGTGAACTGGGTGTACGAGGCCATTGACTGCCCCACCGAGCAAGATGCCGCCCATCAGATCGACCTGGTGCGCATGGGCCATCTCAAGGGCCTCAACATCACCATGCCCTACAAGAAGCTCGCCTTGGAGATGGCCGATCACGTCGACCCTGTTGCCAAGGCGGCTGGCGGAGCCAACGTGCTCGTTCGCCACGGCTACGAGCTGTGGGCCTACAACACCGACGGGATGGGAGCTGTCGACGCGATCGCGCGCGCGGGCGACCTCGACATTACCAAAGCCTATGCGTGCGTGTGCGGTACGGGGCCCACGTCGAGCGCTATCGCCTGCGCTTTGGCGGTGCGCGGTGCGCGCAAGGTGACGCTTTTCAGCCGCGATGTCCACAAGGCGCAGCTTGCCGTTGCGCGTATGGCGAGCTTCCTCACGTCACAGCAGGCCGCCGTGCTCGAGCCGGCCAGCTACGACGACGCCTTCCGCATCGTGCCGGGCTGCACGGTTTTCGTCGATGCCACCCCGCGCGGCATGGAGCCGGATGACGAGCCCATCGTCGATCCGCGCCTGTTCAACAAGCATCAGGTTGTCATGGACGTGGTGTACGCGCACGGTCTCACCAAGCTGATCGAGGGCGCTCGCAAGCAGGGTGCCATCGCCATCGATGGCGGGGAGATGCTCGTCGGCCAGGCGGCGCTTGCCATTGAGATATGGCAGCAGGAGCTGGGCTACGAGTTCCCCATCGACCGCGAGGCCATGCGAGCCCCTGTCCGCGCCCAGCAGGCCTAGCTAGATTCGGATTCCACTCGGTTTCCATCCAAATCCCACTCGGATTCCGCTCGCAAAACCCGTCGTCCAACCCCCACAAGCTCTCCGCGCAAACCCACCTGCAAGGGGACAGGCCCCGCATTTGCAGGCAGCGTTACCTGTGGGGACAGGCCCCGCATTCACTGCTGGCGTCGCGCATGGGGACAGGCCTCTCGTGTCATGTGAGGGGACAGGCCTCTCGTGACGCGGTGTGTCGCGTGTGGGGACAGGCCCCGCGTTTTGGTGTCGCAGCGGGGCGCTACAATGGGCGGGCAGAATTCGAGAAGGAGTT
>SFLO01000059.1 GCA_004553405.1 Coriobacteriaceae bacterium | reverse complement strand
GGTTTTGAAGCTGCCGGGCTTCTCCGGCACTCCCGTCCTGACGGGAAAAGGTTTTGCCCCGCGGCGGAGCCGCAAAGCCATCGGCCTTCGCCGCACTTCCCCGCGCCCCGAAGGGGCGCACCTCCGCACTCCCGCAAGGGAGACCTCACAAAAGCCGCCGGGCTTCCCCGGCACCCGTCAAACCTCTGTGCACAGCGTCCCGAACACCACCCGTGGGATGCCGTGGAGGTCCTTCACGATCTGAATGTCGCCGAAGCCCACGGCCCGCATGATCCGCAGCACCATATCCGCCTGGCCGACGCCCACTTCAAAGTAGATCCGCCCGCCGGGGGTCAGGGCGTCCCGCCACAGTTGGGTGATAGCGCAGTAGAATTCCAGGCCGTCCTCCCCGCCGTCCAGGGCCAGATGGGGCTCGTAGTCCCGGACGGAGACGTCCAGTCCGGCGATGTCGCCGTGGGGGATGTAGGGCGGATTGCAGACGATGCACTGGAACTCCCCCAGATTGGGGGACGGCTTCGACAGGGCGTCCACCTGCATGGAGATCACCCGGCCCGTCAGGCCGTTGCGGCGGATGTTCTGGCGGCAGATCTTCAGCGCGCCCTCCGACAGGTCCCCCAGTACGGCCCGCGCGTTGGGGACGTTGGCCGCCACCGCCAGAAAGGCATCCCGGACGGCGGGATCGCCGCCCGCGGTAGGGGCCGCTGTCCGCACCGGAGGGGCGGAGCGCTGGGGCGGGACCTCCCGGGCCGGAGCGGGCCGGGATTCGGCAGCGGGGACAAAGCCGCTTTCCTCCCAGGGCGGCATATCGCCGTCAGAGAAGGGGGGCGGGCCGTCCTCCGGGACAGGAACGGGGGCTGCTTCCGCCGCCGGGGCGGTTTGCCGCGGGGCGGTGCGGGCCGGCGGGGGAGCGGAAAGGGCGGGGGCCTCCTGGGCGGCGCCCTTCCTGGCTGCGAGCCGCTCGGGCAGGTACTCGCTCACGATGATGGCCGCAAAGACCAGCGCGAAGCCGAAGACCATCTTGCCGGTGAGCAGCTCCGCCCCGAAGAGCACCGAGAAGAACACCCCGAAGGGGCTCTCAAGACTCAGCAGCAGGCTGGCGCTGGCAGGCGGGATGTGCGCCTGGCCGATGTTCTGGAAGAGCAGGGCCAGGGTGGTGCAGGCCACGGTGAGGTAGGCCAGCGAGCCGATCTGCCCCGCAGAGAGCTGCGCGAACTCCGGTGCCGGCGCCCCTGTAACAGCCGCGGCGACAAGCGAGCACAGGCCCACGCCGGCAAACTGCCACATGGTGAGCACGTAGATGTCGCGCCCCTTGGCGAAGGTGGCCACCAGCACGATGTGGATGGCGTAGAACACGGCGCAGCCCAAGGTGAGGAAGTCGCCGATGTTGAGGCCGCTCTCAGACCCCAAGCTGATGAAGCCCACGCCCGCGATGCAGGTGAAGGCCGCCACGATGTTGAACTTGGTGGGTGCCTTGCGGTGGGCGATCCACACGAAGAAGGGCACCAGCACGCAGTACACGCCCGTGAGGAAGGCGTTCTTGCCCGGTGTGGTGAAGGCCACGCCCCAGGTCTGCAGGTAGTAGGCGAAGAACATCGCCACGCCAAAGAGCAGGCCGATGCCGATGTACTCCCTCTTGAAGAAGAGCGCGCGCTTCTTTATGAAGACCAGGGCCAGGATGAGCGCCGCGATGATGAAGCGGATCACCAAGATCCACGCGGGGTCTGCAAAGCCCGTGGCGTCTTTGACGATGACGAAGGAGCTGCCCCAGATCAAGGTGGCAGCCACGATGAGCAGGCGGTAGACCATTACTTGATGTGCCCCAGGAAGTCCTTGGTCCTCTCGGACTTGGGATGGTCGAAGACCTCCTCCGGGGTGCCCTCCTCGACCACGACGCCGCCCTCCATGAAGATGACGCGGTCTGCGACCTCGCGGGCAAAGCCCATCTCGTGGGTGACGACCACCATGGTCATGCCTTCTTCTGCCAGCTCGCGCATGACGTCGAGGACGCCGCGCACGAGCTCGGGGTCGAGCGCGGAGGTCGCCTCGTCGAAGAGCATGACGTGCGGGTCCATGGCCAGGGCGCGGGCGATGGCAACGCGCTGCTGTTGGCCGCCGGAAAGCTGGGCGGGGAGGAAGTCGGCGCGGTCTGCCAGGCCAACCTCTGCCAGGCGCTCCATGGCGATCTTCTCGGCCTCTTCCTTGGGGCGCTTGAGGACCTTCATCTGGGCGAGCATGACGTTCTTCTTGGCGCTCAGGTGCGGGAAGAGGTTGAACTGCTGGAAGACCATGCCCACGTGCTCGCGCAGCTTGTTCACGTTGACCTTGGGATCGGTGATCTCCTGGCCCTCGATGAAGATGTGGCCGCCCGTGGGGGTCTCGAGCAGGTTGATGCAGCGGAGCATGGTCGACTTGCCCGATCCGCTGGGACCCAGGACCACGACGACCTCGCCCTTCTGGATCTCGATGTTGACATCCATAAGGACCTTGGTCTCGCCGAAGGACTTCTCAAGATGCTGGATGCTGATCATGGACTGCTCTGCCATTACTGGGCTCCCTTCTCTTGAGAGCTGGCTTGGGTTGCGGGCTGACCGTCCTCAGGCGCGCAGGCAGCGCTGGCGACCTCCTCCTTCATCTGCGCGAAGGCGCCGCGGCGGTTCTTGCGCTTCTTGGTCTTGCCAGACCCGCTGGTGTTGCCGCCGTCTGTGAGGGCGAGCTTGTTCTCGAGTATGCCCACCACCTTGATGAGCGGCAGGGTGACGATCAGGTAGAAGCACGCGGCCACGATGTAGGGGGTCATGGATCCGGTGGTCGCCACGATGGACTTGGAGTACAGCATGAGCTCCATGACGCCAACCGCTGCCAGCAGCGAGGTGTCCTTGTAGAGCAGGATGAACTCGGAGGTCATGGTGGGGATCACGCGGCGCACAGTCTGCGGGATGATGACGGACTTCATGGTCTGCACGTAGGTCATGCCCAGCGAGCGCGAGGCCTCGAACTGCCCCTTGGGGATGGACTGGATGCCGGCGCGGAAGATCTCGCACAGGTAGGCGCCGGAGTTGAACGCCAGGACGAAGATGGCCAGCAGGTACTGGTTGAGGTTGATGCCCAGCATGGGCAGGCCGAAGAAGGCGATGTAGATCTGCAGGAAGAGCGGGGTGCCGCGGATGACGCCGGTGTAGATGGCGGCCAGGAACTTGAGTAGGCGGCTGTTGGAGATCTTCATGAAGGCGGAGAGCAGGCCGATGGGGATGGCCAGGGGGAAGCCCACCAGCACCAGGCCCAGCGAGATGAGCCAGCCCATGGCCACGGTGGGGATGGAGCTCACCACGACCTGGGGCTTGAAGAAGGTGCGCAGGAAGGTGTTCTCGTTCCACGCCTGGCACCAGGCCTGGTCGTCGAGCCAGGAGCTGATGCGTTCGGCCGTGGAGGCCTTGGAGACCTGGATGTAGACGTTGCCGCTCTCATCGAGCGCGGCGGTGCTCTGGCTGCCGTCCTTCAAGGTGGCGATGGCGCTGAGGGTAACCTGCTCCTCGACGTTGGGCAGGGAGGTCTTGTAGAGCTCCAAGCGAATGCGCTTGCCCGCGGTGACGGGCTCGCTGAAGTCGACGCTCACGCTGCCGGAGGCGGTGTCGATGACGGGCTCGTCTGCATAGGGCAGGCGATCGATGCCGTCGAGCACGGTGAGGCGGGCGGTGGACTCGTCGCTGAACGAAGAACCCTCGGGCAAGCTCACAGTGACGGAAGCGACCTCCTCGCCCTCGTCGACGACGGACTCCCAGGTGACGCGGGTGGGGACGCCGCCGAGCACGTTGTTGCTGCTCGTCTCGTTGCTCTTAGCCGTGGTGACGTCCACGGTGAGGGCCGAGGCGACCAGCGGCATGACGAAGGTGAGCACGAGCGAGAGCGCCAGCGCCGTCTTCAACGCCTGCTTCAGCGTTGATTTGAGTGTGCAATCCATGAGCTAACTCCAAGGTTCTTCCACAAGCTGAGGGGAAGCAAGGCGGATGGCCCTGCTTCCCCCGGTAATCAAGAGGCTGCGTCGAGGCGATTAGCCAAGGTACTCCTCGCGCAGGCTTTCCATAGTACCATCTTCCTCCATCGCCTTGAGGCAGGCATTGATGTCTGCCAGCAGCTGGTTGTTGCCCTTGTTGACGGCGATGCCGTACTGCTCGCCGGTGGCGATGACCTCGAGCACCTCGCAGTCGGTGAACTGGGTGGCCACATGGGTCTCGGCGATGGGCTGGTCGTAGACCACGGCCTGCACCTGGCCGGCGACCAGGGCGGTCACGGCGTCGGTGGTGGCGGTGAAGGGCACGTACTTGGCCTTGGGCAGGTTCTCGGCGACCCAGGCCTCACCGGAGGTGCCGGACTGGGCGGCAACGGTGATAGACGCGTCGTTGAGGGCGGCCTTGTCGGAGTAAGCGCCCTTCATGATGACGATGGCCTGGTTGGAGTCGTAGTAGCTGTCAGAGAAGTCGACGGACTCGGCGCGCTCGTCGGTGATGGTGATGGAGCTCACGGCGCAGTCCATGGTGTTGCCGGCGTTGACCTGCGTGATCAGGCTGTCGAAGTTCTGCGGGTCGAGGTAGTTGAGCTCGAGGCCCAGGCGGTCTGCGATCTCCTGCATCATGGCGACGTCGAAGCCGTAGGGCTGGCCGTCGACCAGGGACTCCATGGGCGGGTAGTCGAGGTCGCTGCCGATGGTGAGCTTGCCGTCCTCGACGAGCATGTAGGCGCTGGTGTCGAAGCTGCCGGTAGAGGCAGTCTGGCCGCCCTTGTCAGAGGGGCCGCCGCAGCCGGCAAGGCTCAGGCAGCCCACCAGCGCGCCGGCCAGCAGGCCCGCGGTGACGATCTTTGCAAATTTCTTCATGATTTCTCTCCCTTATTCATTATTTCTGAATAATCCCTAACTTTTATGCACTCAGAAAGTGATGTGGTGAATACTAGCCGTTCTTTGCGGGCAATCAATCGGGGTTCTCGATAATTAACGGGAGCGCAACACAGATGGCCTGCGCCGGAGCATGAGCGGGCAGCTTGTCTAGGCCAGCGATGCCCTCAGGAAGCCCGCGGCCTTGAGGCCTATCCCCAGGTGCTCGCGCGCCCAGCTCTCTGCAAAGCCCAACAGGGGCAGGCAGGGGGCGCCCTCCACCTGGGAGAGCTGCGCGAAGGTGAGGCCCAGCAGGGCGTCGATCCAGGGGATGACGGCGGGGTCGAGGCTGCCGCCGGACGCCCCGGCGCAAGCCGCGCACAGGCAGCCGCCGGCCGTGAGGTCGAAGACGGCGCTGCCCTCGAGCGGCCCGCCGCACACGGCGCAGCTGCGCAGGGCCGGCCTCACGCCCAGCAGGGCCAGGGCCTTCACGCAGAAGGCCTCGGCGATGAGCAGGGCCTGCTCTGACGGCGCCTGGCCGATCGACTGCAGGGCAGCCGCCAGCATGGGGAACATCCTCTCCCCCGCCTCGCCCTCTGCCGTGGCCTTGGCGGTGAGCTCTGCCATGAGCGAGCACGCGGCCGACTTGTCGAGGTCCTGGCGGCAGGCGTCGTTGGTTGCCTCGCAGCGGGCCTCGGTGATGGTATCGAGGCTGCGGCCCGGGTACAGCTGCAGCTCCACCACGCTGAAGGGCTCCAGCCGCGCGCCAAAGCGCTTGTTACCCGGCTTGCGCGCACCCTTGGCCACGATGGTGAGTATGAGATCTGCCTCGCCCAGCTTGGTCTTGGCGAGCACGATGCAGCGCGCCCTGTACGAGGCAGCCATCGCTAGAGCTCCGCGCTGTCCCCGTAGCCGAACTTGCGGATCTGGTTGGCGTCGCGGCGCCAGTTCTTCTTCACCTTGACGGTGAGGTCCAGATGCACCTGCTCGCCCAGCAGGCGCTGCAGGTCCATGCGGGCCTCCGTGCCCATCTTCTTGATGAGCGAGCCCTTCTTGCCGATGATGATGCCCTTCTGGCTGTCGCGCTCGCAGTAGATGACCGCCCAGATGCGGTGGAAGCCCGTCTTGGGGTCGACGTCGATCTGCTCCACCTGCACGCCGATGCTGTGGGGCACCTCGTCGCGTGTGTTGAGCAAGATCTTCTCGCGGATGAACTCCGCCACCAGGACCTCGATGGGCTGGTCGACGCCGGTGCCCTCCGGGAACCAGCGCGGGCCGTTGGGCAGGAAGTTGTAGACCGCCTGGATGAAGCCGTCGACGTTGAAGCCCTCCTTGGCGGAAAGCACCACCACGTCGTCCCAGTCCGCCAGCTGGCGCGCCTGCTCCAGCTGCTGGTCTGCTTGGCCCTGGCGCCCCAGGTCGGCCTTGGAGATGACCAGGATCTTCTTGGCCTTGAACTCGCGCAGCTGGCTTGCAACCCACTGGTCTCCCTTGCCCACGGGCTTGGAGCAGTCCACGAGCATGGCGATCACGTCGACGTCCTCAAGCGCCTTGAGGGCAGAGGTGTTGAGCTCCTCGCTCAGGGCGTCGTAGGGCTTGTGCAGGCCCGGGGTGTCCACCATGATCATCTGCATGTCCGGGCTGTCGTAGATCGCGCGGAAGCGGTGACGGGTGGTCTGCGGGGTGTTGGACGTGATGGCGAGCTTCTCTCCCATCACGGCGTTGAGCAGGGTCGACTTGCCCGCGTTGGGGCGGCCGATGAGGGTGACGAACCCGCTGCGGAAGGTCTCCGGGTCGACGAAGCTGCCGTCTGTGCCGGCGAGGCCCGCGGCCCGCAGCATCTCTTCGAGGTCTGCCATCAGCTCTGTACTCCTTCGTGTGTCGTCAAGCGGCGCGGGCGCTAGCGCAGGCCGCGGATGCCCCAGGCCTCCAGGATCTCCTTCTCGAAGGCCTCCATCTCCTCGCGCTCCTCGGGCTCCATGTGGTCGTAGCCCAGCAGGTGCAAGACGCTGTGGACGGTCATGAGGGAGGCCTCCTGCGCAAAGCTCGTCCCAAACTCATGGCGCTGCTCGTCGATGACGCTGGGGCAGATGACGATGTCTCCCAGCTCGATGAGCTCCTCTGCGGGGTCGGCCTCGTAGGGGTCGTCGCAGGGGAAGGACAAGACGTCTGTGACGCTGCACACCCCCCTGTACTCGTCGTTGAGGGCCTGGATCTCCTCCTCGTCCACAAAGCTCACGGACACCTCGCAGTTGTCCGGGCACTGCATGTGGCGCAAGGCGAAAACCACCAGCTCCTCGACGCGGTAGTCGCAGGGAAGCTGAACACCGTCACGCGTGTCTATGTGTACGTCCATGGCTTGGGAACCGTCCTTTCTCGTTGATTGGCGAAGAGGCGGCACCCCCTGGCACCGCCGGCTGTCCGCTTGCGCGGCCTAGCTGTTGCATTCTAGCTGAGCGGCCTGAGAAGCGGCCTTGCGGGCCACGGTCGCAGACTGCGCCTGGGCGCTGGCGGCCTCGTAGGCGCTCACGATGCGCGCCACCAGGCTGTGGCGCACCACGTCTGCGCCCGTGAGGTCGCAAAACTCGATGTCCTCGAGGCCCTCGAGCACGCGGCGCACGTCCCTCAGGCCAGAGACACCGCGCGGCAGGTCGAGCTGGGTGATGTCTCCGGTGATGACCATCTTCGAGCCAAAGCCCAGGCGGGTGAGGAACATCTTCATCTGCTCGGGCGTGGTGTT
>SFLO01000058.1 GCA_004553405.1 Coriobacteriaceae bacterium | reverse complement strand
CGATGAAATGCTGGTTGCGGCCAAAATGCGGCGTGACCAAGCCGTCATGCTCGGCAAAAGTGGACAGCGGCAGGACGAGATCGCACAGGCCCATGACAGTGGGGGTCATGAAGATCTCATTGGCGACGATGAAGTCGAGCGGCAGCATGGCCTTGTACCAGCGCTGGGGCTGGTCTGCCATGCAGGCGAGGGGGTTGGTGCCGATCATCCAGCACATGCGCAGCTTGTAGGGCACGTTCTGGAACTCGGGCAGATCGCCCTCGAGGTAGTTGAGGAGGGTGTCGCCCTGGACGCCGCCCATAGCAGCGCCGGTGTTGAAGAGCTCGTACTTGCCCGTGGGGTCGACGATGTGCTTGGCGGCCATCTCGGGGTCGAGCACGTCCATCATCTCGTAGCGCCACTGGCCGATGAAGCTGGTGGGCGAGCACAGGGTGACACCGCCGGGCACGTCGAGGTTGCCGGTGAGGGCGAGCACGTCGAGGAAGCACATGCCGGCCTGAGTGGAGGCCTTGGCCTGGTCGAGCGCCACGCCCCACACCGCGGAGGAGGGGCTGTTGGTGGCGAAGGCGCGGGCAGCGGCCACGAGCACGTCCTTGTCGACCCAGCTGACCTCCTGGACCTTCTCGGGGGTCCACTCCTGCACGGCCTCGCGCAGCTCGTCGAAGCCGTAGCACCACTTCTCGACGAAGTCGTGGTCGTAGAGGTCCTCCTCGATGATGACGCGGACGAGTCCCATGCCCACTGCGGCGTCGGTGCCGGGGCGCAGCTGCAGGTGGAACTCAGCGCGCGAGGCGAGCCAGGTGAGTCGGGGGTCGATGACGATGAACTTCGTGCCGCGCTTCTTGAGGTCGATCAGGCTGTGCCCGAAGAAGCTGTCGGGGCTTGAGTACAGCGGGTCCTTGCCCCAGATGAGGACGTACTTGGGCACCTCGTAACGGGGGTCGTCATAGCGGTCGGGGAAGTACTGGGCGTAGTCCATCTCGGGGTAGCCTGCACCCAGCAGGTAGTTGGTGATGGTGGCGCGGGGGCCGTAGCATGCCTCGCCAGAGAAGGCGTACGTGCTTGCGCCGTTGGGGGTGTTGAGCACCGCGGGGCCGTAAACAGGCGCGTACAGCGTCGACTCGCGACCAGTGCCGGTGAGGGTGAAGATGGTCTCGGCGCCGTAGTTCTCCCAGATCTCGCGGATCTTGGACTCCAGGAGGTCGTAGGCCTCGTCCCAGCTGATCTCTACCCACTTGTCCTTGCCGCGGTCCTCGCGAGCGCGCTTCATGGGGTGCTTGATGCGGTCGGGGTGGTACATGACCTCGTCGAGGGCCAGGCACCTGGGGCACAGGCGGCCCTGGGAGATGGGATGGGTGGGGTCGCCTTCGACCTTCACCAGCTTGCCGTCCTTGACGTACAGGCACACGCCGCATCCCACGGGGTGGTCTCCCGGGGGCGACCATGCGCAGGTGCGCACCTTGAGGACCCCATCACCCTCCTCGGTGATGTAGCCCTTCTGCTCGTTGTCCATGGTTTCTCCTTGTCTTCTCTCCCCTGCCCAGCCGGGCGGGGATCCTCTGATGGCATGCCGCTGCGCCGCGGAAAAGCACGGCGGGCTTGGCACGGTTGGGATGCTATGGGCGAGGAGAAGACGGCGGCAGACCCGCCATGGGGCGTTTTCGTCAAACCCCACGCGGCGCAGGGGCGCGCAGGGGCGGCCCCCACGAAACGGGTGGGCGCCCTTTTGGGTGCGATCTTGTGCTGTGGACAGGGTTTGCGAGCCTCCCTGGAGGGGAGGCGGGCCTTGGTCTGGGGGCCTTTGCCCCTAGCGGATGCGCTGCTCTATCGCGTCGATGAGCTCCTGGCGGCTGTGCACCCCGCACTTGGCGTACACGTTCTTCGCATAGCCCTTGACGGTGTTGTAGGAGATGCCCAGCTCCTCTGCGACAAAGCCCACCGTTCGCCCGCGCCCGAGGAGCTCCATGGCCTCGGCCTCCCGGGCCGTGAGCCCGTGCGCCGCGGCGAGCTCCGCGCAGGCGCAGCTGATGGCGTCACCTCCCGGGGCCTCCCCCCGGGCAGCGGGGACCTCGACCGCATGCTGCGAAAGCGCGCTCTCGAGCTTTCTTTGCAGCGCTTTGCTCACAGTGCTGATGTTCGAGACAAGGGCAACCGAACAGAACACGAGCAGGGCTGCACCAACAAAGACAACGGGAAGAGCGGTGCTGCCTGCGCCAGACTGCGTGATCACAAACGCGATGAGCCAACCCAGGGTTGTCCCCAAGGCGGAGGCCCCGCGGCCAAAGCCGTAGACCCTCACCGCCCCGATCTGCGTGCGCGAGCCAAGATCTTGCAGCACGCACCAGACGGTGAGAATGAAGACGTTGTACGAGACATCGATCAGGAGCTTTTGCAGAGGACCCAGCGCACTGCCCACGATGCAGCAGATTACGATCAGCACCGACGAAGCTGTGATGAGGGGCAGGTAGACAGCGCCTATCTCAAAGTTGCGCAAGGAGAAGGCAACGGCAAATGCGGCCATGATCGCGCAGGTCACGGCAAAGGTCGTGAAGAGCATGACGGAGTCCCACCATCCAGTGCCGCTGCCGGCAACTGCCATACCCGCCAAGCCCTTGATGCAACCGGCGGCCACGCACATGAGGGCGATAGCAGCGATCAGGCGCAAGAAGAACCCGCGGGGCAGGTCTTCTCGGGGAATGCGGTCATCTTGCAGGTGCTCCCTCTCTGCAGCTGAGCGGATATCGAGCTGGGCCGCTAGGGCAGCGGCAAGGGGCAGGCTCGCGATGAGCAGGCGCGAGAGTCCATCTGGCACGCCCAGGCACAGAAAACAGAGGAGGTTGCTCAAGAGACCCGCTCCAAAGACCGCGAAGAAGGGGTTTCCGTGGGGCATGTCCGAGAACACGCAGCCGATGCGCAGGCAGATGAACGAAGTGCAGACTCCTGTGGCGATGCTACACAGGGAAAAGATCGCGTCGTAGGGCAGCAGGGGGATGCCGCCGGAGATGCCCAGCGTGCTGAAAGCAGCGACGAGGCCCATGGCGATGAGAAACACCCTGTTCCTCACAAGCGCATCTGCCTGTTTTTGGAAAACTCCGGAGGCAAAGAGCAGGGAAGAGAGAGCCGCACCGGAAAGCAGGTAGAGGATGGTGCCGCTGTACGACGAATCCGCAGGCGAAGCGTAGCTGAGGGTGCTGCCGCCCGTCATGGTAAGGAGAATCCAGGCGCTGTAGAACGAGAGGCTCAACAGCTTGATAACGGGCCAGCGCGCGTCGATGCCGCTCAAGCAACGGGTGAGAACACCCTCGCTGTTGATACCGAGCTCTGCAGTGTGCTCTATGTTAGGCACGGGTGCCACCCTCCCAAATACGCAGGGCAGCGCCCGGATGGCGCCTTGCCCAAGGAGTGACTGATTATCTCATGTAATAACGCCAGGGCAGGGTTCTCCCAGTGGGAAATCAAGGCAACAAGACGGTTGTGCGCTGTCGACAAGCTGGGTTTGCAGCTGCGCGCAGGCGGCGTGTCGGACTACTATTCTAGGCACGGAAAACCCAGCAGAAAGGCAGCTCCATGGACATCACCTGCCGCGACATCAGCTTCCCCAGCGCCGACGGGCGCTCCACCATCACGGGGCATCTCTGGCTGCCCGCCACCCAGGCGCGCGGCATCGTGCAGCTCGTCCACGGCATGTGCGAGCACATCGAGCGCTACGACGAGTTCGCCCGCTTCCTTGCCCAACACGGATTTGCCGTGTGTGGCCACAACCACATCGGCCACGGCAGCAGCTGCCCGGACCCGGCCCTCTACGGCCACATGCCCGTGGAAGGCGGCCTTGAGGCCCTCATCGCAGACGTCCACAGCATGCGCCAGCTGGCCAGCCGCGAGCTGGGGCCGGGCCTCCCCTACTTCATCTTCGCCCACTCCATGGGCAGCTTCGTCACCCGCTGCTACCTCGCCCAGCACGCCGCGGGCCTGAGCGGCGTGGTCCTCTGCGGCACGGGCAACCTGCCCAGGATCCTCTCCAAGACAGGCAGCGTGGTCTGCCGCACGCTGGCCAAGCTGCGCGGCGAGACTCACCGCAGCTCCTTCGTCGACAGCATGGCCGCCGGCGGCTACGGCAAGCAGATCAAGGGCGCCACCGACCCCCTGGCCTGGATCGCGGCAAGCCCCCGGGTAATCGAGGACTACAAGGCAGACCCCCAGTGCGGCTTCATGTTCACCGTGGGAGGCTACGCCGCCGTGATGGCCGCCACCTACTTCGCCGCCAGCAGGGAGTGCGTCGAGGCCTACCCCAAGGACCTGCCGCTGCTCTTCGTGGCAGGCAAGGGCGACCCGGTGGGCGAGTTCGGCAAGGGCGTGCGCGCCGCGGCCGAGCTGGCCGAAGGCGCCGGCGTGCGCAACGTGACCACCATCATCTACGAGGGCATGCGCCACGAGATCCTCAACGAAGACGAGCGCGCCCAGCCCATGGGCGACATCCTCACCTGGATCGAGCAGCAGCTCTAAGGCACCAAGGCGCACACAACGAGCGCGGGCCCTTCTAGCTGAAAGGGCCCGCGCTGTGTGTTCATACTGCGGTTGAGCTGCGATTATGCGGTGGTTCGACCTACTTCACGGGGCGGGTTGCACCCACGAAGTTGGAGCGGTCGTCGAGGGATTCCACGCGGACGCTCGCGCCGGTGTAGGGAGAGTGGATGTACTTGCCGTTGCCCACGTAGATGCCCACGTGGTTGATGGAGCCGGTGCTGTAGCCGAAGAAGACAAGGTCGCCGGCCTTCATCCTCTTGGTGGAGACGGACTTGGTCTGGTAGAACTGCGCCTGAGCGTTATGGGAGAGGCTCACGCCGGCCTTCTTGTAGCAGTACATGGTGAAGCCGGAGCAGTCAAAGCCAGAGGGGGTGCTGCCGCCGTAGACGTACGGGGTGCCCTTGAGGCTCTTTGCAACGGAGAGGGCCTTGTCGATCTTGGAGGCCTTCTCCTTGGCGACCTTCTTGGCAACCTTGGCGACGACGTCGTCCATAGCTGCGCCAGTCTGGGCCTGGGCCTGAGCGCTGATCTGATCGAGGACGGAGCTCACCGCGAGGCGGTCGCTGCCGTTTTCGGCCAGCTCGATGTCGCTGGCGTCGATCACGATCGCAGGAGAGGAAGATGCTTCTACTGCGAATGCAGCGGGCATGCTCGCAACGGGCGAGAACGCCAGGGCCGTGGTTGCCGCAAGCGCGATGGTCGCGACGGTGCGGCGAGCGGGACAAGCCTTCCTCAAGGCATTGGATGCCGAATAACTCATACTTCTCCAAAAGGTTGGGGATAGGGCCACCAGCACCGGGAATGTTTGAGCTGCGTTTCCAGCTGCTGGCCGCGGCGCGCTTGGGTGTGTGTCGAGTGCGATTGCGCAACCGCAGGGAGTACCTTACCCGCCTTGAGCGCAAAACCGCAGCTTATGGCCGCAATTCCACGGTTTGTGTAAAGTACCTCCACAAAACCACCAAAAACTTGACAAGCAGAACTTTTTATGCTTTTCACTCTGTTTTTTGGAAGATATTCCCGCCTTTTCGGCCTGTCACCCACAACATCTTGTGGGTCGGTTTTCCTTCACCTTTCTTTAAGAATTGTCAAACCGAGGCTTAAGATTCCTCCTCCACATTTGTGAAATCGCAGGTCAAACCCCCAAAACGAAGCGGGACGAGAAGTTTTTCCAAAGTTTTTTGCCCCCAGATCGCCCTCTTTTGCGCAAAATACGCCCCCAAGCCCCCAAATCCCCCGTTTTGCCCTCCTGCAAGC
>SFLO01000057.1 GCA_004553405.1 Coriobacteriaceae bacterium | reverse complement strand
GTAGGGCCTCGGTCTCGCAGCTCGGCCGGAGACCTCTCGGCTCCGCGGCTTACGCCGCTCCGCTCGAGGTGACGTGGGGGGATGATGCTTCGCCGCTGCGCTCGAGGTGACGTGGGGGGATGATGCTTCGCCGCTGCGCTCGAGGTGTCGTGAGGGGTGAGTACCTGCGGCGCCTCCACTCGAGATGGCGGAAGGGGGTTGATTCCTACGTCATCTCGACCAAGCGAGACGAAGGCGAGCGCGTGGAGAGATCCCCGGGAGAGCCGCTGCAACCGAGACCGTGTCCACCGGGCCACCCGCGGCGCACACAACCCGCACTCGCCTGCTGCGCGCCCGGTGGGCTATTGTGTTCGGACGCACTAATTCGCATCGAAGGCGGGCAGCCCGCCGGGAAGGGGGCATGCTGGTGATCGTTTCGCTGGCTCCGATGGAGGGGCTCACAGGGCGCACGTTCCGCGTGGTGCATGCGCGCTGCTTTGGGAAGCTCGACCGCTACTACACGCCGTTTCTCGCGCCTCCCCGCACAGGCTCCAGCTTCGGCCAGCGCGCGCTCAGGGAGCTCGACCCCGCGCTCAACCAGGGGCTCGACGTCGTGCCGCAGCTGCTCACCAAGAACGCCGACGAGTTCGCCTGGGCCTCCCAGCTCCTCAAGGACATGGGCTACCGCGAGGTGAACCTCAACCTCGGCTGCCCCTCTGGCACGGTCGTCTCCAAGGGCAAGGGCTCCGGCTTCCTGCGCGACCCCGGAGCCCTCGAGGCCTTCCTCGGCGAGATCTGCGAGAGGAGCGCCCTCCCCGTCTCGGTCAAGACGCGCATCGGGCTGAAAAGCGATGACGAGTACGAGCGCATCCTCGACATCTACCGCCGCATGCCCTTGGCCGAGCTCATCGTCCACCCCCGCCTGCAGAAGGACCTCTACCGGGGAACGCCGCGCGTTGAGGCCTACGGGGCGTCGCTTGCGGCGGCGGGCTGCCCGGTCGCATACAACGGCGACGTCTTCTCGCCCGCCGACATGAGTGCGCTCCTCGAGGCCTACCCCGCCACGCGCCACGTGATGCTGGGGCGCGGCCTGCTGGCCAACCCCGCGCTGGCCCGCATGATCGGGGGCGGGCCCGCCGCGAGCCTCGAAGAGCTCGAGCGCTTCCACGACGAGCTGTACGCGGCCCACTTCGACGAGATGGGCGGCAACGCCGTCATGCGCATGAAGGAGTGGTGGTTCTACGCCAAGTGCGCCTTCGAGAACCCTCAGTCCGTCCACCGCGCGGTGCGGGGCGTGCGCAAGCCAGACGAGTACGCCGCAGCCGTCGCGCGCATCTTCAGGCAGGAACCCCTCGCCGCAGAGGCAGTCTTCCGCAACTGAGCGGCCGAAGAGTTCGCACGAGGGGGAGCGGGGCGGCATCACTCCCCCACCGCCCCGCTCCCCCGGCGCGGCTACTGCGCGCCGCCTTGGCACTTGATGGCGGCGGCGATAAGGCCGTTGAACAGCGGGTGGCAGCGGGTGGGGCGGCTCTTGAACTCCGGGTGACCCTGGCTTGCGATGAAGTAGGGATGCACCTCGCGCGGCAGCTCGATCATCTCGACCAGGCGCTCGTCGGGCGACATGCCGCCGATCACCAGGCCCGCGTCTGTGAGCAGCTGGCGGTACTGG
Organism: Coriobacteriaceae bacterium; assembly: GCA_004553405.1. Taxonomy (GTDB): domain Bacteria; phylum Actinomycetota; class Coriobacteriia; order Coriobacteriales; family QAMH01; genus W2P13-069. The sequence goes on along the minus strand of SFLO01000057.1, from coordinate 4,207 downwards.
TTGTTGAACTCATAGCGGTGGCGGTGGCGTTCGTAGATCACCGGCGCCTGATAGACCTCCTCGGCCAGGGTGCCGGGCACGATCTTGCAGGGATAGGCGCCCAGGCGCATGGTGCCGCCCATGTCGTCGACGTCTGCCTGGTCTGGCATCAAGGCGATGACGGGGTACTCCAAGCTGTCGTCGAACTCGGCGCTGCTGGCACCCTGCAGCCCGGCCACGTTGCGCGCAAACTCGCACACAGCCGTCTGCATGCCTAAGCAGATGCCGAGGAAGGGCACCTTGTGCTCGCGCGCATAGCGGGCCGCGCAAATCTTGCCCTCGAAGGCGCGCTGCCCAAAGCCGCCGGGCACCAAGATGGCGTCCATGCTCCCCAGCACCTCCTGGGCGTTGTCGTCGTTGAGGTCCTCGCCTTCGATGAGCACGACCTCCGCCTTGCGCCCGTTGTGCACGCCGGCGTGCTTGAGGGCCTCGATGATCGAGAGGTAGGCGTCCGGCAGGCCGGTGTACTTGCCCACCACGGCGATGCGCACGTTGCCGCTGGCATTGGCGCTGGCCTGCAAGAAGGCCTCCCATGCGGAGTGGTCGGGCTCGTTCAGCTCGAGGCCCAGGCGCTTGCAGACCTGGGTGTCGAAGCCCTGACGGAAGAGGTAGGGCGGGATATCGTAGATGCTGTCCATGTCCTCGCAGGCCAAGACGGCCTCGACCTCGACGTCGCAGAACATGGCGATCTTGGCGCGCATGCTGTCGGGGATGGAGTGGTCGCTGCGCAAGACGAGGAAGTCCGGCTGGATGCCCACAGACTGCAGCTCGCGCACGGAGTGCTGGGTGGGCTTGGTCTTGAGCTCGTGGGCAGCGGCGATGTAGGGCACCAGCGTGCAGTGGACGAAGCACACGTTTTCCGGGCCCTCCTCCTTGCGGAACTGGCGCGCCGCCTCCAAGAAGGGCTGCGACTCGATGTCGCCTACCGTGCCACCGATCTCTGTGATCACGACGTCTGCCTGCGTTTGGTCGGCCAGCCGGCGGATGCGGTCCTTGATGCCGTTGGTGACATGGGGGATGACCTGCACGGTGCCGCCCAGATAGTCGCCGCGACGCTCCTTGTTCAGCAGCGAGAGGTAGATGGAGCCCTGGGTGACGTTGGACTCGCGCGTGAGGTTCTCGTCGATGAAGCGCTCGTAGTGGCCCAGGTCGAGGTCGGTCTCAAGGCCGTCCTCTGTGACGAAGACCTCGCCGTGCTGGAAGGGGCTCATCGTGCCCGGGTCGACGTTGAGGTAGGGGTCCATCTTCTGCATGGTGACCTTGTAGCCACGGGATTTGAGGAGCTGGCCCAAAGAGGAGGCGGTGATGCCCTTGCCAAGCGCAGAGACAACACCGCCGGTTACGAAGATATGCTTTGCCATGAGTGAGGCCCGCTTTCTTTGACTCGCCTGTTCAGATCGAAGAAAACGTCCCGTAGGACTTCCAAAGTGTAGAAGTCCATTGTTTCAATGTAGTTTCCGGTGCTGCGCTACTTGTGGAAGCGGCGACCGCTTTCGTAGCAGGGCTCGCAGCTCACGTTGATGCCCAGGGTCTTGTAGAGGCGCTCGTCGCTTTCTGGGATGATGCTCGAGAAGAAGGCATCGCAGCCGCGCAGCAGCTTGGTGCCCTTGACCACCTGATCTGCGAGCTCGTTGACAGAGCTCGAGATGGAAAGCGCGATGAGCATCTCGTTGGGGTGCAGACGCGGGTTGCGCGCACCCAGGATGCCGGTCTTGAGGCTGCAGATGGGCTCGAGCGCGGAGTCTTGGATGACCCAGGTCTCGTGGGGGACGCCCGCAGCCTTCTTGGCGGCGTTGATGAGCAGCGAGCTTGCGGCGCCGAGCAGGGCGGAGGTCTTGCCGGTGACGATGGAGCCGTCTGGCATCACGAGGGCGCCGGCGGGCGCGCCGGTCTGCTCGGCCTTGGCCAGGGCGGCGGCGCGGGCGGGGCAGTAGTCGGTGTCGATGCCCACCTTGTGCATGATGAGCTCCAGGCGGTCGACCTCCTCTTGACCCAAGCCGGTGCGCTTGACCTTGACGGCGCTTTGGAAGTAGCGGCGCAGGATCTCCATCTTGGAGGCCTCGCGGCAGGCGTCGTCATCGACGATTCCAAAGCCGGCCATGTTGACGCCCATGTCCGTGGGGGACTGATACGGGCTCTCGCCCAGGATGCGCTCCATCATGGCCTTGAGCACGGGGAAGATCTCGACGTCGCGGTTGTAGTTGACGGTGGTCTCGCCGTAGGCCTCGAGGTGCCAGGGGTCGATGACGTTGGCGTCGTCGAGGTCGACGGTGGCCGCCTCGTAGGCGATGTTGACCGGGTGGTCGAGCGGGAGGTTCCAGATGGGGAAGGTCTCGTACTTGCTGTAGCCGGCGTTGATGCCGCGCTTATGCTCCTGGTAGAGCTGGCTCAGGCAGGTGGCCATCTTGCCGCTGCCGGGGCCGGGGGCGGTGACAACCACCAGCGGGCGGGTGGTCTGCACGTACTGGTTCTTGCCGTAGCCCTCGTCACTCACGATGCGCGCGATGTCGTGCGGGTAGCCGGCGATGGGGTAGTGCAGGTACCACGAGACGCCCAGCTGGTCCAGGCGCTGGCAGAAGGCGTCTGCGCCGGGCTGGTTGGCGTACTGCGTGATGACGACGCTGCCCACGTAGAAGCCCAGGCTCTCGAAGATGTCCATGAGGCGCAGGACCTCGTCGTCGTAAGTGATGCCCAGGTCGCCGCGGACCTTGCTCTTCTCGATGTGGTTGGCGTTGACGGAGATGACGATCTCGACCTGGTCTGCCATGCTCTTGAGCATGGAGATCTTGGCGTCGGGCTTGAAGCCGGGGAGCACGCGGCTGGCGTGGTAGTCGTCGAAGAGCTTGCCGCCGAACTCCAGGTAGAGCTTGCCGCCGAACTGCTCGACTCGCTCCTTGATGCGCTGTGCCTGCAGGTTGATGTACTTGTCGTTGTCGAACCCGGTGCGCATGGTGGAGCTCCCCTTCTGTATCCGCTGTGTTAACCCAAGGAATGATACCAGCGAAGACCGCCGCGGGCGGCATCAATCCACGGGCGTCGGGCAGATTCGAAACGCGCGGCTCGCGCGAGAGCGCGCGCCTGCCCCGGGCGCGCTGCGGCCCTCCCCTAGCGGCGCAGCAGCTTGGCCCTGAGGGCGCCGATCATGCGACTGAGCTCGTCTACATGCAGCAGGCGGCACATGGCGACGATGACGCACAGGCCCACCACGCCGGTGATGAGCAGCGCCACGAAGGACCACAGCATGTAGCCGGTGTCGAGCACCTGGTCGAGCCCCCGGGCGATCAGGCAGGCCACCACCGCGCCCACGACGCTTGCAACGAGCACCTTGGCGCCAGCGGTGAAGACGCTTGCCACCTTGAGGTTGTCGAGCCTGCTGCGAAGGATGGTGAGCAAGGTGAGCAGCATCAGGCTGTAGAAGCAGATGTCTCCCAAGGCGATGCCCACCAGCCCAAAGCCGCCAAAGCCGGGGATGGCGATGACGCCGGTGAACAGCATGTAGAGCAGCACCTGCGCCACGGTGAGGATGCCGTTGCAGACAGCCACGGTCTTCATGTCCTTGAGCGCGCTGAAGACGCGGTAGACGTACATGTAGGCGGCGTAGATGGGCAGGTTGATCGCCCAGCCCTTGAGCAACATGGCAATGGGCGCGATGTCATCTGGGGTGAAGCGGCCGGCCGAGTACAGGCCGATGAGCTGGAAGGAGCAGGCAAAGAGCAGCGCGGCCATGGGGATGATGAGCATCAGCGTGGTGGTAAGGCCCGCCAGGAGGTGCTCCTTGAAGCGCTCCGTCTCCCCGCGCGAAACCGCATCGCTCATCTCGGTGAACATGGCGGTCGAAAGCGCCACGCCCAGCACGCCGTAGGGGAACTGGTACCACATCCAGGCGTAGCCCACAGAGGCCGGTCCGTTGGCCGCCACGTGCAAAGCGCAGCTGTTCATCACAGACAGCCCCACGAGGTTGATGGCCGTGCACGCGATGGCGGGCAGCGCCAGGCGCAGGGTCTCTGTCAGGCCGGGGCCGTGCAGGTCGATGCGGAAGCGGAGGCGCACACCCGTGCGGCGCAGGGCGGGCAGCTGCACGAAGGCCATGACGGCGATGCTCAGCAGGTTGGTGGCCCCCAGCCAGGTGGTGCCGGCCGTCGCGTCGGCCGCACTGATGAAGGGATAG
>SFLO01000056.1 GCA_004553405.1 Coriobacteriaceae bacterium | reverse complement strand
AGCTCGGCGGCGCGGTTGCCGAGCTTGATGGCCTCCTCGTAGAGGTCGAGGCTCTTCTCGAGCGAGAGATCCCTCTTGCGCACCTCGGTGACTATCTCGTCGAGGCGCGCGCGGACCTCGGAAAAGCTGCCGTACTCGGCCATCACTGGGCCTCGGGCTCTTCTGCGGGCTCCTCGGCGGTGGGCTCGCCTGCGGGCTCCTCTGCGGGCTGCTCTGCGGCGGGCTCTTCTGCCAGAGCCTCGAGGGCGTCCTTGCCCAGCAGCTCCTCTGCCGGGATGAGGCCCTCCTCTGCCATGCGGGTGGCGATGCGGCCCAGGATGCCGTTGACGAACTTGGGGCTCTCGTCGCCGCCGAAGACCTTGGCCAGCTCGACGGCCTCGTTGATGGAGACGGGCACGGGGATGCCCTCCACGAAGGCCATCTCATAGCAGGCTATGCGGATGATGTTGCGGTCGACGTTCTGCATGCGCTGGATGGTCCAGTTGTGGGCCGCGTCTGCGATCCACGTGTCGATTTGCTCCTGGTGCTCGACCACGCCCTGGAGCATCTCGAGGGCGTAGCTGTTGAGGGGCTCGCCCACGAGGTCGGTGTCCTGCACGCCCTTGGGGCAGCGGGACACGACGAGGAGCTCCTGGGAGGGGGCGTCGAGCTGCGAGAGGTCGAGGCCCACGAACTCCTGCTGGAACATGACCTGCAGGGCCTGCCTGCGCGAAGAGCTGTTGCTGCGTTGCCTGGATGCCATTTAGTTCTCCTCGAAGGCCAGGGCGTCGACGTAGACGTCCACAGAGCTCGTCTGGGCGCCGACCTGCCCCTTGAGGGCGTCGGCCACAGCCTCGCGCACCTGGGCGGCCACGTCTGCCAGGCGGTAGCCGTAGTAGGCCTGGATCGTGAGGTTGACAGAAACGGAGCTGTCCTCTGCCACGGCGAGCTTGATGCCGGCAGTTGGCACGGAGCGGCCCGCGTTGAGGGCGGCGGCGATGGAGGAGATGGGGCCTGCGGTGCCCACACCCGCGACGCCGGGGACCTCCGCAGCCGCCAGCGAGACGATGGTCTCGACGACGCCGGGGGCGATGGTGATGCCGTTCACGCAAAAGCCCTGGGGGGCGTTCTTCTCTTTCACAGCGTTCCTCCGTTCATCTGGGTTTCGATGAAGTCAGTGTAGACCTCGCCGGAGAGGAAGACCTCGTTTTCCAGCACGGCCTGATGGAAGGGGATGGTGGTCGCCACGCCCTCGATCACGAACTCGCTCAGGGCGCGCTTGCCGCGTGCCACCGCCTCTGCGCGGGTATCACCCCACACGATGAGCTTGGCGAGCAGGGAGTCATAGGTGGGCGGGACCTTGTAGCCGGCGCGAATGTGCGTGTCGACGCGCACGCCGGGGCCGCCGGGGACGTCGAAGCGGGTGATGGTGCCCGGGCAGGGCATGAAGCCCTTGGCAGGGTCCTCGGCGTTGATGCGGAACTCGATGGCATGGCAGCCGGGGCTGAGCGGGGCGCGGTGCGCGATGGAGATGGGCTCTCCCGCGGCGATGCGCAGCTGTTCCTTGATGATGTCAGAACCCGTGATCATCTCGGAGACGGGATGCTCCACCTGCACGCGGGTGTTCATCTCCATGAAGTAGAAGCGGCCGTCTGTGTCGAGCAGGAACTCGATGGTGCCGGCGTTGACGTAGCCCACGCCGCGCACGGCCCTGAGGGCGGCCTCTCCCATGGCCTGACGGGTCTGCTCGTCCAGGGCGGGGCTGGGGGCCTCCTCGAGGAGCTTTTGGTGGCGGCGCTGGATGGAGCAGTCGCGCTCGCAGAGGTGCATGGCGTTGCCGCAGCTGTCTGCGAGCACCTGGACCTCCACGTGGCGGGGGTGCGAGAGGTACTTCTCGAGGTAGACCTCGTCGTTGCCGAAGGCGTTGGCGGCCTCGGTCTTTGCGGCGACGAACATCTTCTCGAGCTCTTCTGCGCTCTCTGCCACGCGCATGCCCTTGCCGCCGCCGCCGGCAGATGCCTTGATCAGCACGGGGTAGCCCACCTCTGCGGCGAAGCGGGCGGCGTCTTCGGCCGTGGCGACCGCGCCGTCAGAACCGGGGACGGTGGGCACGCCGAAGCGGGCCATGGTGGCCTTGGCGTTGGCCTTGTCTCCCAGCTGCTCGATGGCCTCGGGCGAGGGGCCGATGAAGGTGATGTCGTTGTCTGCGCAGGCGCGGGCGAACTCGGCGCTTTCCGAGAGGAAGCCGTAGCCGGGGTGGATGGCCTGCGCGCCGGTGATCTGGGCTGCGCCGATGATGTTGGGGATCACCAGATAGGACTTGGCGGAAGGCGCCGGGCCGATGCAGACGGCCTCGTCCGAGAGCTTGACGGCCAGGGAGTCGCGGTCTGCCTCGGAGTAGACCACGACGGTCTTGACGCCCAGCTCGTGGGCCGCGCGGATGATGCGCACGGCCACCTCGCCGCGGTTTGCAATGAGGATCTTGTCGAACATCGCGGCCCGCCTACTCGGAGATGGGCTCGACGTAGAAGAGCACGGTGCCGTACTCGACGGGGTCGCCGTCTGCCACGCAGACCTCCTTGACCACGCACATCTCCTCGGCCGGGATCTCGTTCATGAGCTTCATGGCCTCGACGATGCACATGGAGTCGCCGGCAGAGACCTTGTCGTCGACCTTGACGAAGGGGTCGGCGCCGGGCGAGGGGGCTGCGTAGAAGGTGCCCACCATGGGGGCCTTGACGGGCTTCCAGGAGGCGGGGCGGTCTGCTGCGGGGGCCGGGGCGGCGGCTGCCGCGGAGGCGGCTGCAGGCGCTGCGGCGACGGCGACGGGCATAGCGGTGGAGACGGCCATGCTCGGGTTGCGGACGACGATCTTGGTGCCGGCCTCCTCGACGGTGATCTCTCCGATGCCGGCTTCCTCGACCATCTTCACCAGCTCGCGAATCTGTGCGATATCCACGTAATCCTCCTCTTTGGTCATGTTCACTGCCTCGTCCATGCGGAAGTAGGTGGCAGGGGTCTTGCGGTGCTTTTCCAGGTAGGTGCGCGCCTCGTTGGGGAAGAGCGCGTACATGAGCACGTCTTCCTCGGAGGTTGCCAGGTCGCCGATCTCTTCTGCGACCTGATCATAGGTGGTGGTGACCAGCGAGCCCGGGGAGACCTTGGGGTCGAGGGGCTGCTCGCCATTGAGGACCTTCTCGACAATCCAGTCCTCCATGGGGCCGGGGGCCTTGCCGTAGTAGCCGGCCACGTAGTCCTTCATCTCCTTGGAGACCACAGACCAGCGCTTGCCGGTGAGCACGTTGAAGACGGACTGGGTGCCCACGATCTGCGACAGCGGGGTGACCAGCGGCGGGTAGCCCACCTCGGCGCGGACGCGGGGGATCTCCTCGAGGACCTCGCCCAGGCGGTCGGATGCCTTCTGGACCTCGAGCTGGGACACCAGGTTGGACATCATGCCGCCCGGGACCTGGTGGCTGTAGACCTTCATGTGGTCGAGGGTGGAGATACCGCGGCTGTACTTGCCGCGCCTGCGGACCTCCTCCCAGTACTCGGCCACCTCGAAGAGCAGGTCGAGGTTGAGGCCGGTGTCGTAGCCGGACTCCTTGAGGGCGGCGACGACCATCTCGGCCGCGGGCTGGGAGTTGCCGAAGGCCAGCGGGGCGGTGGCGGTGTCGACGATGGCGGCACCGGCCTCTGCGGCCTTGATGTAGTTGGCAGGCGCCATGCCGCCCACATAGTGGCAGTGGACGTGCACGGGCAGGCCGACCTCCTTGCGCAGGGCAGACACCAGGCGCTCGGTGCGGTAGGGCGTGAGCATGCCGGCCATGTCCTTAATGCAGATGGAGTCCGCGCCCAGCTCCTTGAGGGACTGCGCGTACTCGACGTAGCTGTCGAGCGTGTGCACGGGGCTCATGGTGTACGAGATGGCGCCCTCGAAGTGGGCCCCGCACTCGTTGAGGGCCTCGGCGGTGTCGAGCACGTTGCGGATGTCGTTCAGGGCGTCGAAGACGCGGAAGACGTCCATGCCGTTGCGGTGCGCCGCCTTGATGAAGCGGTTGACGATGTCTTTGGAGTAGTGGTGGTAGCCCACGAGGTTCTGGCCGCGGGTGAGCATGGAGAGCGGCGTGTTGGGGCAATGCTGCTTGATGACGCGCAGGCGCTCCCAGGGGTTTTCGTCGAGGAAGCGCAGGCAGGTGTCGAAGGTGGCGCCTCCCCAGCACTCGAGGGCCCAGTAGCCGACCTTGTCCATCTTCTCAAGGATGGGAAGCATGTCGCTGGTTTCCATGCGGGTCGCCCACAGGGACTGGTGGGCGTCGCGCAGGGTCGTGTCCATGATGCGGAGCGGCTTCATCGCAAGCACCTTCCCTTCTATAGCGAGGTATCGTGTGAGTCTCTTTGTCAGCCTATGAGTAGTCTTTACATAGACTTATGATTATAGACGAAGCCCCCGAAGGGGCTCCAAGGCAAGCGTTACGTATTTATTACGTGGTGCCAAGCGGCTCTCTCAGCGGGCGAGCTTGGCGCGCAGAGCCTCCTCGACGATCGGCGGGACCATGCCCTCGACGGATCCGCCCATGGACGCGAGCTCCTTGACGATGCTCGAGGATATGTAGGTGTTGCCAGGGCTGGCCGTGACGAAGACGGTCTCGAGCTGGGGGGCTTGGCGGTAGTTGAGGGCGGCCATCTGGAACTCGTACTCGAAGTCCGTGGTGGCGCGCAGGCCCTTGACGAAGGCGCAGGCACCCTGGCGCTCGGCGAAGTCGACCAGCAGGCCCTCGAAGGGCATGACCTCGACGTTGCCCAGCTGGGCGGTGACGAGGCGGGCGAGCTCGACGCGCTCGTCGAGGCTGAAGAGCGTGCCGCGGCCGTTCTTCTTCTGGGACAGCGCCACGGCCACGACCACCTGGTCGAACAGCCTGCTGGCGCGCTCGACCACCTCGAGATGGCCGTTGGTGATGGGGTCGAAGGTCCCCGGGACGAGCACCTTACGCATCTGCACCCTCCCCAAGCTCGAGGTAGGCCACGCCCACCTTGCCGTACTTCTTGAGACCCGTGAGCTCGAAGCCCTCCAGCGCGCACAGGGCATCTGCGACCTCCTGCTGGCGGGCGAGTGCGTGCTCGTAGACCACCACGGCGCCGGGCTCGAGGTCCCCATGCTCGCGCAGGCGCCCCAGCAGGCCGGCGACAGCGGCGGGGTCGAGGGCGTAGGGCGGGTCGAGCAGCACCAGCCCAAAGCCCTTCCCGAAGGAGAGCGGGCGCTTTGACGCATCGAGCACGTCGCCGCTCTTGCAGCTGCAGCGGCGCCTGTCGAGCCCCAGGCCCGCGGCGTTTGCCTCGAGCACCTTGCGGGCGCGGTCGTCGAGCTCCCAGAAGCTGCAGCGCTCGGCCCCGCGCGAGAGCGCCTCGAAGCCCAGGGCGCCGCTGCCGGCAAAGGCGTCGAGCACGACGACGCCCTCCAGGCTCAGCCCCGGCATGCGCGAGGCGACAGAGGAGAACACCGACTCCCTCACCCGGTCTGTGGTGGGGCGGGTCGTCTCCTCGCTGGGCGACTTGATCGCGCGCCCCTTGAACTCGCCTGCAACGATCCTCAAGCTCATGCTCCTCTCGAATAGTCCTGCGGCGGGTTGCCGAACACCGCCTTCAGCTCTGCGGCCAGGCCCGCGCAGGCGGGCCGGGAGAGCTCTGGGTCGGCCGCAAGGATAGCACGGGCGTCGCCGTGCGCCGCACTCACGAGCTCGCCGTCGTCGGCGACGTTGGCCAGGCGCAGGTGGGCAGCACCGTGCTGGCGGCTGCCCAAGACGTCTCCCTCGCGGCGGGCGCGCAGGTCCGCCTCGGCCAGCGCAAAGCCGTCCGAGCAGCTCAGCAGGGCCTCCATGCGCGCGCGCAGGGCGTCGTC
>SFLO01000055.1 GCA_004553405.1 Coriobacteriaceae bacterium | reverse complement strand
CTGCTGGCTCACGCGCTCCTCGTAGTCGCCCGGCGTGGCACTCACGTAGATGAACTGCGGGATGCGCTCCTCGAACTCGTCAAAGCGCAGCGGGCGGTTGTCCAGGGCGCTTGCCAGGCGAAAGCCGTGTTCCACCAGGGTGATCTTGCGGGAGCGGTCTCCCTCGTGCATGCCGCGGATCTGCGGGACGGTGACGTGGCTTTCGTCGATGATGGTGAGGAAGTCCTTGCCGCCGAAGTAGTCCAGCAGGGTGTAGGGGGGCTCGCCGGGCTTGCGGGCGTCCAGGTGCATGGAGTAGTTCTCGATGCCGGTGCAAAAGCCCATGGTCTCGAGCATCTCCAGATCGTAGCCGGTGCGCTGCTCGAGGCGCTGGGCCTCCAGCAGCTTGCCGCCTGAGCGCAGCTCCTCCAGGCGCAGGCGCAGCTCCTCGCTGATGCCCTTGAGGGCGCTTTCCACGCTGGGGCGGCTGGTGACGTAGTGGCTCGCCGGCCAGATGGGGGTGGACTGGTACTCCAGGAGCTCTTCTCCTGTGAGCTTGTCGACCTCCTTGATGGAGTCGACCTCGTCGCCGAAGAACTCCACCCTCAGGAGGTTGTCGTTGTAGGGCGGGAAGACGTCGATGATGTCGCCGCGCACGCGGAAGCTGCCGCGCTGGGGGTCGAAGTCGTTGCGGTCGTACTGGATCTCTATGAGCTGGTGGATGAAGTCGTCGCGGTCGAGGGGGACGTCGCGGTCCAAGAAGATCGACATGTCCATGTAGTTCTCTGGGCTGCCGATGCCGTAGATGCAGCTGACGGACGCCACCACGATGACGTCCTTGCGGGTGAGCAGCGCTGCCGTTGCCGCATGGCGGAGCTTTTCGACTTCTTCGTTGATGGAGGAGTCCTTCTCTATGAAGGTGTCTGTCTGCGGGACGTAGGCCTCTGGCTGGTAGTAGTCGTAGTAGCTGACGAAGTAGACCACTGGGTTGTCTGGGAAGAACTCCTTGAGCTCGCTGCACAGCTGGGCGGCCAGGGTTTTGTTGGGAGCCATGACCAGGGTGGGCATCTGGCAGCGCTCGATGACGTTGGCCATGGTGAAGGTCTTGCCAGATCCCGTGACGCCGAGCAGGGTCTGGTAGCGCAGGCCGTCGCGCACGCCCTGGACGAGCTTGTCGACCGCCTGGGGCTGGTCTCCGCTCATCTGGTAGGGGGCCTGCACGCGGAAGGCGCGGCCGGCCTCGCGGTGGCCGCCGATGATGCTTGCCTGGGCCTTGGGGTTGCGGGGGTCTGGGAGCATGGCTCCTCCTTCCTGTTTTCGTCTGCCCACAAGGATAGCGCGCCCCTGTGACACGGCGGCCCCGCATGCGCCGCACAGCCCGCCCAAGCTGCGCGCAGTGCATAAAACCTGCTGTGTTACGGCTTAGATTTCTTCCTAACGGGACAGTTACAGCTGCCGAATGCGGCATTTTCGAGCCTATAGAATCGCAGGCATGCCAAAACAGGCGCGCATCCGCGTGCCCCATTAGGAAACAGCAACCTGCAAGGAGGCATTCACATGAACCTCAAACCGCTGAGCGACCGCGTCATCATCAAGCAGGACGAGGCCGAGGAGACCACCGCTTCTGGCCTGATTCTCACCAGCTCCTCCAAGGAGAAGCCGCAGCGCGGCAAGGTCATCGCCGCAGGCGAGGGCAAGCGCGCAGACGACGGCTCCCTCATCCCCATGCCCGTGGCCGAGGGCGACACCGTCGTCTACGGCAAGTACGCCGGCCAGGAGATCACCGTCGAGGGCGAGGAGTACGTCATCCTCCGCGCAGACGACATCATCGCCGTCGTCGTCGAGTAAGCACACGCATTCCAGAAGGGACTGATACCACATGGCAGCAAAGATCATCACCTTTGACGACGAGGCCCGCTCCGCACTCGCACGCGGCGCCTCCAAGCTGGCAGACGCAGTCAAGGTCACCCTCGGGCCCAAGGGCCGCTACGTGGCCTGCCAGCGCAGCTTCGGTTCCCCGCTGATCACCAACGACGGCGTCACCGTCGCCAAGGAGATCGAGCTCGAGGACAACATCGAGAACATGGGTGCCATGCTCATCCGCGAGGCAGCCGTCAAGACCAACGACGCCGCGGGCGACGGCACCACCACCGCCACCCTGCTGGCAGACGTCATGATCACGGAGGGCCTGAAGAACGTCACCGCCGGCGCATCCCCGCTCTCCATCCGCCGCGGCATGGAGAAGGCCGTCGACGCCCTGGTCGCTCAGATCCAGGAAGACGCCCACAAGGTCGAGACCTTCGAGCAGATCGCCAACGTCGGCACCATCTCCGCCGGCGAGGAGGCCATCGGCCGCGAGATCGCTACCGCCATGGAGAAGGTCGGCAAGGACGGCGTCATCACCGTCGAGGAGTCCAACACCTTCGGCGTGCAGATCGACGTCGTCGAGGGCATGGAGTTCGACAAGGGCTACCTGTCCCCCTACATGTCCACCGACATGGACAAGATGGTCGCAGAGCTCCAGAACCCCTACATCCTCATCACGGACAGCAAGATCAGCGCCCTGCAGGACATCCTGCCCCTGCTCGAGCAGGTCATGCAGGCCAACAAGCCGCTGCTGATCATTGCCGAGGACATCGAGGGCGAGGCCCTGGCCACCCTGATCCTCAACAAGGTCCGCGGCGTCCTCAACGTCTGCGCCGTCAAGGCCCCCGGCTTCGGCGACCGCCGCAAGCGCATGCTCGAGGACATCGCCATCGTCACCGGCGGCCAGCCCGTGCTCGAGGAGCTGGGCGTGGCGCTCAACGACGTCACCATCGACATGCTCGGCCGCGCCAAGAGCGTCAAGGTCACCAAGGACTCCACCACCATCGTCGACGGCTGCGGCTCCAAGCAGGCCATCGACGAGCGCGTCGCCCAGATCAAGGCCCAGATTGACGAGACCGACTCCGACTTCGACCGCGAGAAGCTGCAGGAGCGCCAGGCCAAGCTGGCCGGCGGCGTCGCCGTGGTGAAGGTGGGCGCTGCCACCGAGGCAGAGCTCAAGGAGAAGAAGTCCCGCATCGACGACGCACTGCAGGCAACCCACGCCGCAGTGGCAGAGGGCGTCGTTGCCGGCGGCGGCTGCGCGCTGGTCAACGCCCTGCACTGCCTGGACGCCGTCGAGGCCGCCAACGACGACGAGAAGGTCGGCATCGCCATCGTCCGCAAGGCATGCGAGGCCCCGCTGCGCGCCATCGCCGAGAACTCCGGCTTCGAGGGCTCCGTCGTGGCAGACAAGGTCAAGAACTCCCCGGCCGGCTACGGCCTCAACGCCTACACCGGCGAGTATGGCGACATGCTCGAGATGGGCGTCATCGATCCCGCCAAGGTCACCCGCTGCGCCCTGCAGAACGCAGCCTCTGTGGCAGCCATGATCCTGATCACGGACGCCACCGTCTCTGACGCGCCCAAGGAGGGCATCGACCCCTCCGAGCTGGCAGCAGCCATGGGCGGCGCCGGCGGCGGCATGATGTAAGCGGGTCGCAGGTCCGCGAGTCGCAGGTTCAGCCCCCTGTCGGAGATTCGGCAGGGGGCTTCTGTGTTTTCGCGCCGCTTGCTGGCGGGGCGAAAAATGTCCAAAATTGGTACTTGTGCGGCGATGGGGTTATCTGTAATATATCCATCGCTGTCACGCAGCAAGGGGTTGTAGCTCAGCTGGTTAGAGCGCCGGCCTGTCACGCCGGAGGTCGCGGGTTCGAGCCCCGTCAATCCCGCCATCGAATGCTAGGGAGCCCGCCCAACCCGCGGGCTCTTTACTGAAGAGGCACGCTGCGAGGACACAGAGAGTTGGGGTTGTAGCTCAGCTGGTTAGAGCGCCGGCCTGTCACGCCGGAGGTCGCGGGTTCGAGCCCCGTCAATCCCGCCACCAACTTCTCAGACCCGCCGCGTGCGGGTCTTTTTGCATTGGAGGAAGGGGCAGCCATGCCGTACTTCGACAGCTTCGATGAACTCAGGGCCTTCTTCGCCAAGGACGGCTTTGCAACGCAGTGCCTGGGTGCCCAGGTGGACTCCTTCGAGGAGGATCCGTATCGCGCGCAGGTGTCCATGACGCTCGACCCCGCCCGCCACTGCAACGCGCAGGGCTTCGTCATGGGCGGCGTCTTCATGGCGCTGTGCGACTTCGCCCTGGCCGTGTGCTCCAACGCCAACCAGGTGGCCTGCTGTTCCACCAACCACGCCTTCGAGATGATGAGTCGCGCCAAGGGGCAGCGCCTCATCGCCCAGGCGGAGTGCACCAAGGCCGGTCGCACCCTGAGCTTCTACGTGGTGAACCTCTACGACGAGCTGGGCACCCATGTGGCGCGCATGACTGCCACCACCATGCGCACGCCGCAGGTCGACGCCGCCGCGGGGAAGGGCTGCGGGGCTTAAGCCAGCGCCCTGCGCACGATGCGCGCGCAGGCCAGCGCCGTGAGGGGGATCATCAGCGCGAAGACCGCCGCGGTGTTGAGGCCCGCGATGCTGCCGTACATGTCGACGAAGACGCCCGCCACGGTGGGGCCCACAGCCAGCCCGAAGGTCATGCCGGCGTTGATCCAGGTGATGCCCTCTGTGAGGCGCGCGCCGGGCACGCTGGCCTCGCACACCGTGTTGAGCGTGATGAGGAAGGGCGCGTAGAAGAGCGCCGCCGCGCAGACCACGACGAAGAACGACGCCACGCCCCTCACCAGGAAGAGGCCGCAGTAGGCGCCGCCGATGAGGCAGCACACGGCGACGAACTGCCGCAGCAGGCTCGCGCGGGGCCTCATCGCTCCAAAGACCATGCCGGACACCACCGAGATGCTCGCCTGCAGCACCAGCGAGATGCTCGCGATGATGGGAAAGCCCAGCTCCTGGGCGAAGGTGACAGTCGAGGTGTCGAGCACGCCGTAGAGCGCACCCAAGAACAGCATCAAGAAGAAGAGCACGCGCACCTGCGGGCACGCGACGAAGAGGCTCGCGGGGCGCTCGGCACCGGCTGTGGGCTGAGCGGGCTCGCTGCCGTCTGCCCAGCCTTCGGCCGGCTCTGTGGAGCGCGAGCTCAGCAGCAGCGCACAGCCTATCAGGTAGCACGCGCCGCCAAAGGCCAGGCCCGCCGCCGGGGCGATGCCGGCCGCCAGGGCCACGCTCGCGGCCGGCCCGATCATGAAGGCGATGTCGTCGATCACGCCCTCGTACGAGAACACGGTCTTGATGCTCACGCTGCCAACGCCAAAGTCGTGTGCGCGCGCCTTGACGAGGTAGGTCCAGCGCGCGCGGGCGATGGCTCCGGGGTTGGGGGCGAAGCCCATGGCGATGCCCGCGGGGAAGTAGAGCCAGTAGGGAAGGCCCAGGCTGGCGGTTGCGAGCATGAGCGCGAGCCCCGCCAGGGCGATGGCCGCGGCCCAGGGGACGACCCTGCTCTGCCCTCGCTCGTCTATGAGGCGCGACACGCGCGGCGAGACGAGGAAGACCGCCAGCGCGCACACCGACGAGACGATCCCCGCCTTGAGGGCGGAGTAGCCCATGAGCGTGAGCATCGAGACGCTGCCGATGGTGACCATGCAGGTGAAGATGCGCATGAGGGCCGCGCCCAGGTCGAAGCGCCAGGCCTGACGCACCGCCAAGACGGGTTTGTAGACTGATATGTCGATAAGCGTTGCCATACGGCGGTCTACTCTAGCATGGGCGGCGGTACAATCCCAAACCATATACAGGCAGGCGGGCATGGGAGGTCGTGCGCATCTATGAGGATTCTCGTTACGGGCGGAGCAGGGTTCATCGGCAGCCACACCGTGGTTGAGCTGCAGCAGGCAGGGCACGAGGCAGTGATCTTCGACAACCTGTGCAACGCCAGCCCGGCGGTGGTCGAGCGCATCGAGGCCATCACCGGCGTGCGCCC
>SFLO01000054.1 GCA_004553405.1 Coriobacteriaceae bacterium | reverse complement strand
TTCTCCACGGACTGCATCGCCAGCGGCTACCGCATCGGCTATGTGGAAGACGCCATCATCTACGACGAGCAGCCCACCACCTTCCGCGACTCCTGGCGCCAGCGCCTGCGCTGGGCCAAAGGCTTCTATCAGGTGCTGCTGCGCTACGGTGCCCGCCTCGTCAAGGGCGTGGGCGTGCGCAAGGGCGGCCGCTGGGCCTGCTTCGACATGTTCATGACCATCGCACCTGCCATGCTGCTCACCCTCACGGGTGTGTTCGCCAACCTCTTCTTCTGCTGCATGGGCCTGGTGCAGCTCATCGCCATGGCACCCGCTATGAACGAGGTCATCACCAGCGCCGCATCGGCCGCCGCCGTCAACGCCAACCCCTTCGTGGTCGTCATTTCGCTGCTCACGGGCTCTGCCTTCAGTGGTGATGTGCTCTCGTACATCACCACTGAGAACCTGGCCGCCTACCTCAGCTACGGCAGTGCGCGCGCCACCATCGTCGCATCGTTCACGAGCTTCCTGGGCTGCTTTGTGGCCTTTGCCGGCATCATGCTGCTCTTTGGCGGGCTCACCGTCATCACGGAGTGGGAGCAGATTCACGCCAAGCCGGCCGCCAAGGTGAAGTCGGTCTTCACCTTCCCGCTGTTCATGCTCACCTACGTGCCCATCGCCTTGGTGGCCGTGTTCAGCAAGGTCGAGTGGAAGCCCATCGCCCACAACGTGGTGCGCAGCGCGGCAGACATCACCGCCAAGGGCTAGTCAAGCCCTCCTTCGTCGGGCTTTGACTCGATGCTGCGGCTTCGCTGAGCACGCACACTAGCCCCGCGCTACGGGCCTCACGTAGCAACGTACGCTACGGCCCTAGGCGCGGGGCTATTGCGCGCACTCAGCGAACCCTCGCTGACTCTTGCTTAACCTGGGAGGCCGAGGTTCGCGCTCTCCACCATCAAGAAAAAGCGCTGCGAGCCCTTGCGCAGGGAGCCGCGTGCCTGTATCATGTCACCTTGTGTTTAGAAGAGGGGCGTCACCAGCGTCCCCACCTTACGACGAGCACAGCTCAGTTGTCTGGTCAACGGTACATACCCCCTTCCCGGGGAGTCCCGCCAGACCCGTCAGCCCTGTGCTCACGGGCTTTTTTATTGGAGGTGAGCAGCAATAGCCGCTCAAGAGTCTAGGATCAACGACGCAATCCGCGCCGCCACCGTTCGCCTGATTGGTGTCGATGGCGCACAGCTCGGCATCTTCGCCAACGCGGATGCCCAGCGTGTCGCTTCCGAGCAGGGTCTCGACCTGGTCGAGATCGCACCCAACGCCGAGCCGCCTGTGTGCCGCATCATGGACTACGGCAAGCACAAGTACGAGCAGGAGGTCAAGGCAAAGCAGGCTCGCAAGAAGCAGACCAAGATCGAGATCAAGGAGATGAAGTTCCGTCCCAAGATCGACGTCGGCGATTACGAGACCAAGAAGAGCCATGTGCTGCGCTTCCTGGGTAAGGGCAACAAGGTCAAGATCACCATCATGTTCCGCGGCCGCGAGATGGCCCACCCGGAGCAGGGCCTGGCGATCCTCGAGAAGCTTGCTGAGGACCTCAAGGAGCTCGCTGTCATCGAGCAGCAGCCCAAGATGGAGGGCCGCAACATGCACATGCTCATCGCACCCCTCCCCAAGGACGCCAAGAAGAAGAGCAACAAGCCTAGCAACAAAGAAGGAGACAACAATGCCTAAGATGAAGACCCACAAGGGCACCGCCAAGCGCTTCCGCGTCACCGGTTCCGGCAAGATCATGCGCGCCAAGGCTTTCAAGAGCCACATCCTTACCAAGAAGTCCCAGAAGCGCAAGCGCAACTTCCGCAAGGAGACCGAGCTTTCCGCTGCTGACACCACCGTCGTCAAGAGGAACCTGGGCATCTAGCACCCGGACTTCCTACCCACCTAGTTATCGAGGAGTTGATATAAATGGCTCGTGTGAAGCGTGCACTGAATGCCAGGAAGAAGCGTAAGACCGTATTTAAGCGTGCCAAGGGTTACTACGGCGCCAAGTCCCGCAGCTACCGCGCTGCCAAGGAGCAGGTCCAGCACTCCCTGCAGTACGCCTACCGTGACCGCCGCAACAAGAAGCGCATGATCCGCCGCCTGTGGATCACCCGCATCAACGCTGCAGCCCGCATCAACGGCCTGTCCTACAGCAAGTTCATGCACGGCCTGAAGGTCGCCGGCATCGAGCTCGACCGCAAGGTTCTCTCCAACATGGCCATCGAGGACGCACAGGGCTTCGCCGCCCTGGCAGAGATCGCCAAGAAGGCCATCGCCTAGGCTCAAGCCGCACACAAAAGCACTGCCAGAGGGGTCGCCTAGCGCGGCCCCTCTGCTGTTAAGATAGCGTGCATACGTTCTAGAGACCGTCACCCAGCACCCAAGGGGAGATTCACATGGCACAAGAGATGCCCAAGACCTACGAGCCCGGGTCTACCGAGGAGCGCATGCTCGACAAGTGGCTCGAGGGCGGCTACTACCAGCGCAGCGAGGGCCAGCCCGGCAAGGGCGACCGCACCGTCGTCATCCCGCCCCCCAACGTCACCGGCATGCTCCACATGGGCCACGCCCTCGACGACACCATCCAGGACACCTACATCCGCTATTCCCGCATGCGCGGCTACAGCACCCGCTGGATCGTGGGCACGGACCACGCCGGCATCGCCACCCAGACCAAGGTCGACAAGAAGCTCAAGGAGCAGGGCATCGACCGCCGCACCATCGGCCGCGAGAAGTTCCTCGAGGCCTGCCAGGAGTGGAAGGAGGAGTACGGCGGCATCATCGTCGAGCAGATCAAGCGCATGGGCTGCTCCGTCGATTTCGACGACGAGCAGTTCACGATGAGCCCGGAGTACGCCAAGGCCGTCCGCAAGGTCTTCGTGGACTGGTACCACGACGAGATGATCTACCGCGGCAAGCGCATCGTGAACTGGTGCCCCCACTGCACCACCGCCATCTCTGACGACGAGGCCGAATACCAGGACGAGGCAGGCCACCTGTGGCACCTGCGCTACCCCCTGAAGGAGCCCGTCAACGGCGTCGAGTACATCGTCGTGGCCACCACCAGGCCCGAGACCATGCTCGGCGACACGGGTGTGGCCGTTTCCCCGGACGACCCCGAGAAGGCCGCCCTGGCCGAAGCCGGCGCTACCGTCGTGCTGCCCATCGTGGGCCGCGAGATCCCCATCTTCACCGACTGGCACGTCGAGAAGGGCTTTGGCTCGGGCTTCGTCAAGGTGACCCCCGCCCACGACCCCAACGACTACGCCATGGGCCAGGCGCACGACCTGCCCCAGATCAACATCTTCGACGAGCACGCCGTCGTGGTCGAAGGCTACGGCGAGTTCACCGGCATGACCCGCGAGGAGTGCCGCGAGGCCGTGGTAGCCTGGTTCGAGGAGCACGGCTTGCTCGACCACGTCGAGGACCACGAGCATTCCGTCATGCACTGCTACCGCTGCGACTCCACGCTCGAGCCCTGGCTGTCCGAGCAGTGGTTCGTGGCCGTCGACAAGCTCAAGGGCCCCGCGCTCGACGCCGTCAACAGCGGCGCCGTCAAGTTCCACCCCCAGCGCTGGACCAGCACCTACACCACCTGGATGGAGAACCTCAAGGACTGGTGTATCTCGCGCCAGCTGTGGTGGGGCCACCGCATCCCCGTCTTCCACTGCCCCGAGTGCGGCTGGGAGGACGCCCTCATGGAGGACACCAACGTGTGCCCTGAGTGCGGCTGCCAGCACGTGACCCAGGAGGAGGACGTGCTCGACACCTGGTTCTCCAGCCAGCTGTGGACCTTTGCCACCCAGGGTTGGCCCGACCACCCCGAGCTGATGGAGGGCCACCATCCCACCAAGGTGCTCGTCACCGCGCGCGACATCATCGCGCTGTGGGTTGCCCGCATGGTCATGAGCAGCCTCTACTTCGTGGGCGAGATCCCCTTCGAAGACGTCTTCATCTACGCCACCATCCTGGCCAAGGACGGCAGCCGCATGTCCAAGTCCAAGGGCAACGGCGTCGACCCCATGGACCTCATCGAGATGTACGGCGCAGACGCCATGCGCTACAACCTGCTCACGCTGGTCACCGGCAACCAGGACGTCAAGTTCGACGCCAACATCGACAAGAAGACCAAGCAGCTCATCGACAGCCCCCGCACCGAGGCCGCCCGCGCCTTCGTCACCAAGATCTGGAACGCCAGCCGCTTTGTGTGGATGAACCTCGAGGGCTTCGAGCCCGGCGAGCCCAAGCCCGCCACCGCGGCAGACGCCTGGATGTTCAGCCGCCTGGCCAAGCTGGCCCGCTTCGTGACCGACGGCATCGAGGAGTACCGCTTTGGCGAGGTCGCCCGCGAGCTCTACGACTTCTTCTGGAACGAGTTCTGCAACTGGTACATCGAGCTGAGCAAGGGCGTGCTGGCCGGAGACGACGCCGCAGCCAAGCTGCAGGCCCAGCGCAACCTGGTCTTCGTGCTCGACACCTCCCTGCGCCTGCTGCACCCCGTGATGCCCTTCGTGACGGAGGCCATCTGGGAGTACCTGCCCGTTGAGAAGAGCGCGCCCGCCCTCATGGTGAGCGCCTGGCCCGAACCCGAGGAGCTGGCCCGCTGGATCGACGAGGACGCCGAGACCGCCATCACCGGCGCCACCGGCATCATCTCCGCCGTGCGCGCCACCCGTGCCCGCTACGGCATCTCGCCGCGCCAGGAGCTGGCGGTCGCCATCCGCCTCACCGGCGCAGACGCGGCAGCCCAGCAGCAGCTCATCGAGGCCGAGGCTGCGCTCATCACCAACATGGCACGCCTGAGCGGCTACGAGTTCCTGGCTGCAGATGCCCCCAAGCCCGCAGAGAGCAGCGTGACCCTGGCAGGCGATATCGAGGTCCACGTGATCTTGAGCGGCCTGGTCGACTTCGAGGCAGAGCGCCAGCGTCTCCTCAAGGAGAAGGACAAGGCAGAAAAAGAGCTCGCCAAGCTCGACAAGAAGCTCTCCAACGAGAACTTCGTCGCCAAGGCGGCCCCCGAAGCGGTCGAGAAGGCCCGCGCCCAGCAAGCGGAGCTGCAGCAGCAGCTCGCCCTCATCGCCGAGCAGCTCGGCTAGAAACCAAAAGCGGCCCCGATCCGGGGCCGCTTTTTTGTCGCTAGAGCGTGATGCTTTCGCCGGGGTGCAAGACGAGTTTGCCAGGGGCGTCGAAGGCCGCTGCCTTCTCCTCGTCGAAGAGGACGGCGCAGCTCACGTCGTGCACGGGCACCAGGTGCAGGGGGATGCTGTGCTTGGCCGCCACCAGCTGGGCGCAGCGCGAGGCCTCTGCGACGTCCATGTTGTAGTAGCCGTCTGCGGGGAAGGTCGCGTAGTCGAGCTCCAGCGCGGCCAGGCGTCCGCTCTCCATGTCCTGCGTGGCAGAGGTGTCTCCCGCGGCATAGAACCTGATGCCGTCGAACTCGAGCACGATACCCACGCACTCGTCGACGGGATGGTAGGCATTGTAGGCCTGCACGGCAGTCATCTTCACGCCCTTGGCCTGCAGGCTGAGCTGCCGCCCGCCGTCCAGGAAGTCTGCTGCCCGCAGCACCTGGCAGCCCGGCGCGTGGGGCATCTTGTCGACGACGTTGTGGTCTGGGTGCTCGTGGGTCACCAGCACGAGGTCTGCGGGGACGTCGTAGCCTTCGCCTAAGCTGGGGTCCACGTAGACGACGGTGCCGTCGTCGAGCGTGAGGCGGTAGCTGCCGTGGCCCTGGTAGAGCATGGTGGTCATGGGTGTCTCCTCTCGAGCTTGCGTGACGGCACCGCTAGAGCGCGGCGATGGCGCTTGCCAGGATGGCCTCTGCGTCGTTGCCCCAGATGTCGAGGCCCTCGGCGCTGATGCAGCGG
>SFLO01000053.1 GCA_004553405.1 Coriobacteriaceae bacterium | reverse complement strand
TGGGGATGACGCCGGCGATACAGGCGCTGGTGGCCAGGATGCCGTCGTGGAACCTGCGCAGGCTCTCGAGCGTGACGCGGGGCTTGTAGTAAAAGCCGTCCACCGCGGCGTCCGAGACGATGCGCATGAGGTTGCGGTAGCCCTGGTTGGTCTTGGCCAGCAGGACCATGTGGTAGAGCTCCGGCTTGCGGTCCTTGCGCAGCTCGCTGTCTGGCGTGAAGTAGACCTCGCAGCCCAGGATGGGCTTGATGCCCACCGAGGTGGCCGCCTTGTAGAACTCCGCGCAGCCGTACATGTAGCCGTGGTCTGTGATGGCCACGGCGGGCATGCCCAGCTCCTTGGCGTACTTGCACATGTCCTTCAGGCGGGTGGCGCCGTCGAGCATGGAGTATTCGGTGTGGACGTGCAGGTGCACGAAGGAGCCCTTGGCCTCGCGGCAGGCGGTGGGCAGCGGGCCCTGGCCTTCAGAGGCGGCCTTGATCAGCTCGAACTGGGGGATGTCTGGGTTGCCCAAGGCTTACTCTCCTTCCTTTGCGGGGGTGCCGCAGCCGCTCTTGCCGGCCAGGCCCAGCTCGACGGCCCGGGCATAGCCGCCAGCGCCGTAGTTGAGGCACTTGGACACGCGGCTGATGGTGGTGGTGGAGACACCCGTGCGGCGCTGTATCTCTGTGTAGGGGACCTTCTCTGCCAGCAGGCAGGCCACTTCCAGGCGCTGGGACATCTCCGTTATCTCTCGGATGGTGCACAGGTCCATGAGCAGGGCGAATATCTCATCCGGGTTGTCGAGCGCGGCGAAGGTGGCCAGCATGGCCTCGACCTCTGGCGTCCTGATCTTGTCCTGTTGCATGGGCACTCACTCCTCGAGCCGCGCGGGCTCTCTCGTCAACCAGGCGCGCCGCTGCAGCGCGCTAGAGCAGGGTCTATCCTACAACGCCCCTGTGACGCAGAAGATTACGTTTTTGGCCGTCTTTCCAGAAGCACCCGCCCGGGCGCGGCCCTACATGCCGGAATAGATGGAGAACATCGCCAGGTAGAGCGCGATGACCACGTAACCAGCGAAGGCGGCGATGAAGACCAGGATGGCGGGCTCGAGCTTGGAGAGCGCGCGCTGGCTGGCGCGGTCGGTCTCTTCGTCATAGAACTGCCCCATGGTGGCGAGGGTGTCTTCGATGGAGCCGGTCGCCTCGCCCACGGTGGCCATCTCGGTGAGGGCCTGGGGCAGGAAGGGCACCTGGGCCATGCACTCGCCCAGGCTGCGGCCCTCCTGGAGCTTCATGGTCATCTTGCCCACCTCCTTGCCCAGGTAGTAGTTGTCCAGCACGCGGGCGGTGACCTCGACGGCCTTGGTCATGTGCAGGCCGCTGCCCAGCAGGGTCGACATGGTGTTGGCGTACTGGGCGGCGTTGCTCATGCGCCAGATGGCGCCCACCACGGGCATCTTGAGCTTGAGCTTCTCCCACTTGAGGCGGCCTTCCTCGCGCTTGAGCCAGAAGCGGAAGGCGATGAACGCGACGACGACGGCCACCAGCATGAACATCCAGTAGGCCGAGAAGAAGTCGCTCACGTTGATGAGGACCTGGGTCATGAGCGGCATGTCCGCCCCGTAGCCCTCGAGTATGCCCTTGAAGGTGGGGATGACGGCCACCATCATCACGGCCACGACCACCACGGCCAAGACGATCACGAAGAGCGGGTAGGTGAGCGCCTGGGCCAGCTTGGCCTTGGTCTTGTTGCGCTTGTCGAAGTAGGTGTGCAGCGCCTCGAAGCTCTGCTCGAGGGTGCCAGCCTGCTCGCCGGCGCGGATGGTCTCGTAGAACACCAGGGGGAGCTTCTCGCCGCCCTTGCTCGTGAAGCTCTCTGCCAGGCTGTGGCCGCCCTCGACGTCTGCGGCCACCTCGCGCAGCACGGCGGCAAGGTTCTTGTTGGCCGTCTGCTCGGCCACCAGGCGCACGCACTTGGCGCTGCTCATGCCCGCGCTGATCACCACGGAGAACTGCGAGCACATGATGGCGATCTCCTTGGGCTTGAAGGCCCCCTTGCCCAGCTCTGCCTTGAGGAAGCTGGGCATCTGGCGCACCTGGGTGATGGAGTCGACGGTGCGGCACTGCTGGCGCGCCTTCTCGAGGGCCTCGAACTCGTCGAAGGCCTCGACGACGCCGTTGACCGGCTGGCCGGAAGGAGACGTACCCTCGTATTTGAAAACAGGCATGCTGCGGGCCTTTCACTTGCGCCGGCGCGGGGCCGCCGGCCTCACCCCCTACCAGCGGGAGGTGTTGTTCCTCACGTACTCTTGGTCGATGGCCGCCTCGACGGCGGTGTCTGCGTCGATGACATGGCTGCGGTAGAGCTCGAGCAGGGAGTTGTCCATGGTGACGCTGCCCACGCTGGCGCCGGTTGCCAGGGCGTTGGCGATCTGGGGCGTCTTGGCCTCGCGGATGAGGTTGCGGATGGCCGGCGTGACCACCATGAGCTCTGCCGCCAGCACGCGGCCGCCGCCGGTGCGGCGCACCAGCTGCTGGGCGAGCACGGCGTGCAGGCAGGTGGAGACCTGCATGCGGATCTGGCGCTGGCGCTCGCTGGGGAAGACGTCGACCATGCGGTCGATGGCGTCTGCCGCGGACTTGGTGTGCAGGGTGCCCAGCACCATGTGGCCGGTCTCTGCAGCAGTGAGCGCGGTCTCGATGGTGTCGAGGTCGCGCATCTCACCGATGAGGATGACGTCGGGGTCCTCGCGCAGCACCGCGCGCAGGGCGTCTGCGTAGCTGCGGGTGTCCGTGCCGATCTCGCGCTGGTTGATGAGGCAGCGGTCAGGCGTGTGCAGGTACTCGATGGGGTCCTCGAGCGTGATGATGTGGTCTGCCCTGGTGTGGTTGATGCGGTCGAGCAGGGCGGCCATGGTGGTCGACTTGCCCGATCCGGTCTCGCCCGTCACCAAGATGATGCCGCGCTGCACGTTGGGGAACTCCAGCACGGCCTTGGGCACGCCCAGCGAGTCGAGGTCGGGGATGTGCGTGGCAAGCAGGCGCAGCGCGATGCTCGCCCTGCCCTGCTGGCGGAAGATGTTGCCGCGGATGCGCAGGCCGTTCATGCTGAACGAGAGGTCCAGCTCACCGCAGCTGCCCATCTGCTCGAAGGCCTCTCCGCAGATCTGGCGCGCGTAGGCCTCGCAGTCCTCGAAGGTGAGGGCGGGGCAGTTCTCCGCGCTCTTCAGCGAGCCGTCGATGCGCAGCTTGGGCGGCAGGCCGCAGGCCAGGTGCACGTCCGACGCGCCGGCGACGCTGGCGTAGTCGACGAGCTGCTCGAGGGTGAATGCCATGGCTGTCCTCCCCTACTCCATGGTGTTGATGGTACGGGCCGCTTCCTCGATGGTGGTGATGCCCTGGTGCACCAGGGCGAGGCAGTCCTCGCGCATGGTCTTGAAGCCTTCCTCGAGCGCCAGCTGGGCAAGCTCGCCCTGGGTGGCACCCGCGGAGATGGCCTGGCGCAGCTTGGATGTGATCACGAGCACCTCGAAGACGGCGGTGCGGCCGCGGTAGCCGGTGTGGAAGCACATGGGGCAGCCCTTGCCGCGGTAGTAGTGCTGGCCGTCATGGGGGGTGAGGCCCACCAGGGCGAGCTCCTCGGGGGTGGGCTCGTACTCCTCGCGGCAGTGCGAGCAGATCTTGCGCACCAGGCGCTGGCTGATCACGCCGCGCAGGCCCGCAGAGATGAGGTAGGGCTCCACGCCGATGTCTGCCAGGCGCGAAACCGACGAGACGGAGTCGTAGGTGTGGATGGTGGAGAGCACCAGGTGGCCCGTGATGGCGGCGCGCATGGCGATCTCGGCCGTCTCGCCGTCGCGGATCTCTCCCACGGCGACGATGTCGGGGTCCTGGCGCAGGATCGAGCGCAGGCCGCTGGCAAAGGTTAGGCCCGTCTTCTCGTCGATCTGTACCTGGTTGACGCCGTCTGTGTTGTACTCGACGGGATCCTCGAGGGTGATGAGCTTGACCTGCTCGGTGTTGAGGGAGCGGATCATCGAGTACATGGTGGACGACTTGCCCGATCCGGTGGGGCCGGCGATGAGCACCACGCCGTTGTTGGAGCGCAGGAGCTTTTGGTACTTCTCGAAGTTGTCGCCGGTAAGTCCCAAGGCCTGGGCGCTTTGGAGGGTGGCCGACTTGTCGAGCAGGCGGACGACCACGGACTCGCCGTGGATCGTGGGCAGGGTCGACAGGCGCAGGTCGATGTCGCGGTTCTTGATGCGGACGTTGGCGCGGCCGTCCTGGGGCACGCGGCGCTCCGCGATGTTCATGCCGCCCATGATCTTGAGGCGCGAGATGACGCTGGCCTGGAGGTCGCGCGGCACGGTGAGCACGTTGCGCATGAGGCCGTCGATGCGCATGCGCACCTGGAGGTCGCCCTCGCGCGGCTCGAGGTGGAGGTCGGACGCGCGCTCGACGGCGGCGCGCTCGATGATGGAGTTGACCAGGCGGATGGTGGGCGCGGACTGGCTGTCGTCGTCTGAGTCGAGCGAGGTCGAGGTG
Source organism: Coriobacteriaceae bacterium (assembly GCA_004553405.1). Taxonomy (GTDB): domain Bacteria; phylum Actinomycetota; class Coriobacteriia; order Coriobacteriales; family QAMH01; genus W2P13-069. The sequence goes on along the minus strand of SFLO01000053.1, from coordinate 1,416 downwards.
AAGCGGCTGTCAGATCCCACGATCTGCTCGGCGGCGTTGGCGCTGGCCTCCGATCGCATGTCCTCGATGGCGCGGGCGGCGCCCTCGTTGCCGTAGAGCTGCATGATGGCGCGGTCGATGGCGGTGCGCGTGGAGATGGCCGGGGTGATGCGGCGGCGCGCGGCGGCGCGGGCCTCTTCCTGGGCGATGAGGTTCATCGGGTCTGCCATGGCGATAACGACCTCGTCGGGCGTGGCGCGCACGGGGACCATAGTGTAGCGCCTGGCCAGGGCCTTGGGGATGATGGCGGTGAGCTCCACCGGCAAAGTGGTGTGCGAAAGGTCGATGAAGTCGATGCCCAGCTGCAGGCAGAGGACGTCGATGATGTCCCTCTCTGCGATGAGCCCGACGTCGATGAGGGTCTCGCCCAAGCGCTTGCCCGATGCCTTCTGCACCTTGAGCGCGTCTTCGAGCTGGGCCTGCGTGATGTAGCCGGCCTCGATGAGCATGTCTCCCAGTCGCTTGTATGCCATGGGCTTCCCCTTGCTTGGTGTACGTTACAGCTGCGTATGTGCCAGCTTTCCAGTATACCCGCTGAGCAGGGGGAACAAGGCGCGGGGCTCAGCTTGGGAGCTCAGCCCCAGCCCCAGATGCTAGATTTAGATCCCCAGCAGCGGGGCCAGCAGGCACCAGGCGATGGGCACGGCCAGCGCGGGCAGGAAGTCGAGGGTCTTGAAGTCCTTGACCTTGAGGATGCTCAGGCCGGACATCACGATGAGCGCGCCGCCCACGATGGAGAGCTCCGTCATCATGGTGGCGCTGATGAAGTCGCCCAGCAGCAGGGTGAGCGCGTAGATGGCGCCCTGCCAGGCAAAGAGCACGCCGGCAGCCAGGGCCATGCCAACGCCGTAGGTGGACGCCAGCACGGCGCTTGTCACCAGGTCGAGCATGGCGTTGGTGAACAGGAAGGTCTCGTCTCCGTAGAGCGCGCTTTGCACGGGGCCCAGGATGGACAGCGTGCCGATGCAGAAGAGCAGGCAGCCGGTGACCAGGCCCTCGCCGAGCCTGCCGTCGCCCTTGCGGCTGGTGAGGCGCTCCATGCGGTCTGAGAGCCTGAGCGCAGAGCCCACAGCACCGCCTAGGGCCAGGCTGGCGATGAAGAGCACGGGGTAGCTGCTGTTGGGCATGTTCTGGACGACGGCGTTGACGCCCAAGAGGAAGGCTGCCAGGCCCATGGCGCTGAAGAGCGCCTCGCTCAGGCGCTCGCTCATGAGCTTCTTGAGCAGGCCGCCGGCGAGGCTGCCCACCAGGATGCAGGCGGTGTTGACGATGGTTCCGATCATGGGGTGCGCTGCTGCCTTTCTCTGCATGCCGCTGCAGCGGGCGCACCGAGCGAGCGGCGCTGCAGCTGCAGGCCGCCTATTCTAGCGCATGCCT
>SFLO01000052.1 GCA_004553405.1 Coriobacteriaceae bacterium | reverse complement strand
GGGCGAGAACAGGTACTCGAACACCAGCGAGACGGCAACGACCGATGCCGCCGCGGTGCCCAGCAGGGACGCCACGTACTCGGCAGCCCACGCAGAGGCGAAGAGCTGCTCGCTGCCAGAAGCCGGGGTCTGCGGTGAGAGCACGGCCAGGGGCAGCAGCAAGCCGAGCACCCAGGCACCCAGGAAGGCCAGCCACAGCGGCCAGAAGCGCGCCGCGTTGTCCTTGACCAGGGTCATGCTAACCCAAGATTGCCTCATGGCTCACACCTCCCATCTCGTAGATGAAGACCTCTTCCAGCGAAAGCGGAAGGATGTTGATGAACACGGGGCCGTACTGCTCGAAGGCAGCCTCGACTTGTGCGGCGGAGCCCTTGACCACCAGCGTGAACAGGCGGCCCTGGCGCTCCTGGTTGAGCAGCTCAAAGCCTGCGGGCGCCTTGAGGACGTCGTCTTCGAAGGCGACCTGCACCTTGACGAAGTTGTCCTGCAGCTCGCTGAGCGTGCGCTCCAAGTGCATGCGGCCGGACTCCATGATGCCCACGTAGTCGCAGACGTCCGTGAGCTCGCGCAGGTTGTGCGACGAGGTGAGGACGGTCATGCCGCGCTCGGCGACTTCCTCCATGACCACGCCCCAGACCTTATGGCGGGCTGCGGGGTCGAGGCCGTCGACGGGCTCGTCGAGCAGCAGCAGCTCCGGGCGCTGGGACAGCGTGATCCAGAAGGCGGCCTGCTTCTTCATGCCCTTGGAGAGGTCGCGGAAGCGGGCCTGCTCGTCGAGCCCGAATAGCGGGCGCAGCTGCTGGAAGCGCTCCTCGTCCCAGCTGGCGGCGTAGAGGCCGCGGTAGAGGTCGTGCATGTCCTGGATGGTGGCCTGGTTGTAGAAGTAGATGTCGCTGGGGATGGTGGCGATCTTGGCCTTGATGAGGGTGTTCTCCCACACGGGCTCGCCCTCAACGAGCACCTGGCCCTCATCCGGGCGCATGGAGCCGCAGATGTGCTGCAGCACAGTGGTCTTGCCGGCGCCGTTAGGGCCCACGAGCCCGTAGACGACGCCCTTGGGAACCCTCATGTTGAGGCCGTCCAGCGCACGGACCTTGCCGAAGACCTTCACGGCCTCCTTAACCTCGATCATCGGGACTCCCCTCCTCTCATACGTGCGGTGAGCTCCTCAGCAGTGCAACCCAAGGCTAGGAGCTGGGACGACACCTGGTCGAACTGCTCCAGCAAGTCGAGCTTGTGGGGGTCTGCGGTACCGTCCACCGCCGCTGCGAAGCAGCCCTTGCCGGCAACCGAGTAGGTGTAACCCTGTGCCTCGAGCTCGCGGTAGGCGCGCTGGATGGTGTTGGGGTTGATTGCCAGCTGGGAAGCAAGCGAGCGGACGGACGGAAGCTTCTCGTCTGCGGCCATGACGCCTGCGACGATCAGCGTGCGGAAGCCGTCGACCACCTGCTCGTACAGGGGACGCGAATCCCTCGTATCGATGCTGATCATGTGCTCACCTCCTTTCTCACAACAATATCGGTGTATCAGTGCACTGCCCTTAGTGTACTAAGATACTTAGTACAGTCAATACAGTTTTTACACCTTAAGGAAAACACAAGCTACGTCCTGCCGACAGCGAGAGACGCTGGCGCCCGCCGCAAAGAAGCCCTGGCGGCGGTTCCCGCCGCCCCTGATTGGGGGCGCGCAACGCGCGCCCAGCGCTTTTGCCGCGGAGCCCGGCGGTACACCGCAGGTGCCCCACCCCCCACGCCACCCCGAGCGCACGCCGCAGCGCCCCAGCCCTCCACGCCGCGTCGTGCACAGGCCGCAGCGCCCCAGCCCTCCACGCCGCGTCGTGCATAGGCCGCAGCGCCCAACCCCCTTACGTCACCTCGAGCGAAGCGCCGTTAGGCGCGGAGTCGAGAGGTCTCCGGCTGAGCCACAAGACCGAAGCCCGACTCCACGGAGCACCACCAACCCCGGCAGCCGCCGCAAGATCAAGCCCTGGCAAGGGAAGGCACTGCTGGCAGAGAGGTAAGGGCGGTCCAAGATCGCCACCGCAGTCCCACCCCTCAGCGCGAGTTTTGGCCACGCGGTACACCTCAGCGCGACTTTTGTCCACAACGAGGGGCCCGGTGGATGCGGTCTCGGTTGCAGTGGCTCTCCCGGGGATCTTTCGACTCCGCGGCTTCGCCGCTCCGCTCAAGATGACGTAATGGGGGTGGTACTGCACCGCTCCGCTCAAGATGACGTAATGGGGGATGGCGCTTCGTCGCTCCGCTCAAGATGACGTTGAAGGGGCGGGCTGCAACGGCACGCGCGGAAGCCAACAAGAAGGCCCTGGCGGGCGAGGTGCCGGCCAGGGCCTTTGGTGTGCGAGGAGCGCGTTGAGGGCGCAGGGTGTTACTCCTCGTCTGCCGCGGAGGGCTTGGGATGGGGCTTGTTGGCGTGCTTGGCGACGATGCCGCTGAGCGCGAACAGGGCGATGGCGTTGGGAAGGACCATCAGCTGGTTGAACATGTCTGCAAGCTCCCAGACGAGGTCGTTGGAGAGCAGGCTTCCCATGAAGATGAAGATCAAGGCGATGACGGCGAAGACGGGCAGAGCCTTCTTGCCAAAGAGGTACTCGACGTTGAGGCGGGCGAAGAGGTTCCAGCTCACGATGGTGGAGAAGGCGAAGAAGAGCAGGCAGATGGCCACGAAGGCAGAGCCGACGCCGTTGCCGAAGAGGCTACCGAAGGCGATCTGGGCCAGGTTGGTCTTGTCGATTCCCTCCCAGGCGCCCATGGCGAGCGCGCCATTGCCGGTGTACATGGTGACCATGACGACCATGGCGGTGATGGTGACGACAACGAAGGTGTCGATGAAGACGGCGAGGGATGCCACGACGCCCTGCTCGTGCGGGTCCTTGACCTGGGCCATGGCGTGGGCGTGGGGAGTGGAGCCCATGCCGGCCTCGTTGGAGAACAGGCCGCGCTTGGCGCCCTGGGTCATGGCGGCGAAGATGCCGAAGGTGACTCCACCGACCTCAGCGGAGGGGTTGAAGGCGCAGGAGAAGATCAGCGAGAAGGCCTCGGGCAGGTTGGCTGCGTTGACGCAGATGACGAAGAGGCCGCCGATGATGTAGAGCACTGCCATGACGGGGACGAGCTTCTCGGTCACAGAGGCGATGCGCTGCACGCCGCCGATGAAGATGAAGCCGGCGACAACCACCACGGCCAGGCCGATGGCCCAGGTGGGGATCATGAAAGCGGAGTTCATGGTGCTGGCGATGGAGTTGGACTGGACCATGCAGCCCATGAAGCCCAGGGCCAAGATGATGGCCACGGCGAAGAAGCCGGCCAGGAAGGTGCCGAACTTGCCCTTGAAGGCCGTCTTGATGTAGTAGACCGGGCCGCCGTGGACGGTGCCGTCCTCGTCGACCTGGCGGGTCTCCTGGGCGAGGATGGCCTCGGCGTAGTTGGTGGCCATGCCGAGGAAGGCGATGACCCACATCCAGAAGATGGCGCCGGGGCCGCCGATGAGCAGCGCGCCGCAGGCGCCGACGATGTTGCCGGTGCCCACCTGGGCTGCGATGGCTGTGGTGAGGGCCTGGAAGGAGCTCATGCCGCCGCCGTGCTTACCGCCGCGCAGGCTGAAGTTGCCGAAGAGCCTGCGCCATCCCTCGCCAAAGCAGCGCACCTGGACGAACCTGGTGCGGATGGTGAAGAACAGACCGGTGCCAACCAGCAAGAAGAGCAAGACATAGTTGGACAGGTACGTGTTGACGGTAACGACAACGTTGTAAATCGCGTCCATCATGATGAAGTGGATCCCTCCCCTTTCAACTCGCGAGCGGAGTGGAGGAGGTCTAAGAAGAACACGGCGGGCATGAGTGCCCAAGCACGTGTGGTTCTCTGTCCTTTTGCCTGAGAGTTTCAGCGGGCAACAGCCTGCCTTGCACCGTCGGCACCCGATATCCGGGATTCTCCAGAGTCCGCTCCACCACCGGTCCCCTTAGGTTCCGGCGGCTTCATTGCGTGTAAAACGCTGCTGATGATACTCCTTCGAAACACAGATGTGGAGAAACCGTGAGATTGCGCGGTGAACGGCAGTGGCCGGGAGGTCTCCCGCTGCAACGCGGCGGCGGGCCCAGGGGAAAAGAAGGGCCCCGCAGCGCGCTGGGCGGCTGCGGGGCCCTCGAAGCTGCAGGCAGAGCAGCTCTTAGAACAGGCCGCTGATGACGCCGCGCTCGTCGACGTCGATGCGCTCGGCTGCCGGCACCTTGGGCAGGCCGGGCATGGTCATGATGTCGCCGGTGAGGGCGACGATGAAGCCGGCACCCGCAGAGATCTTGAGGTTGCGGACGGTGACGGTGAAGCCCGTGGGCGCACCCAGCTTGGTGGGGTCGTCCGTGAAGGAGTACTGGGTCTTGGCCACGCAGATGGGCAGCTTGCCGTAACCCAGCTCCTCGAGCTGCTTGGCCTGCTGTTTGGCCTGGGGGGTCAGAACCACGCCGTCTGCATGGTAGATGCGCTGGGCGATGGTGTTGAGCTTGTCCTCGATGGAGCCCTCGAGCTCATAGGAGAAGCTGAAGTCCTCGTTGGACTCCTCCTCGCACACACGGACGACTTCCTCGGCCAGGGCGATGGCGCCCTCGCCGCCCTTGGCCCAGTGCTGGGCGAGCACGGCGTTGACGCCCAGCTCCCTGCACTTTGCCTGGACGAGCTCGAGCTCGGCGTCGGTGTCTGTGGGGAAGGCGTTGATGGCCACCACGCAGGGCAGCTTGTAGACGTTCTTGATGTTGCCCACATGCTGGAGCAGGTTGGGCAGGCCGGCCTCGAGGGCCTCGAGGTTTTCTGTGGTGAGCTCGGCGAAGGGGATGCCGGCGTTGTACTTGAGGGAGCGCACGGTGGCGACGATGACCACGGCGGAGGGCTTGAGGCCGGCGAGGCGGCACTTGATGTCGAGGAACTTCTCGGCGCCCAGGTCGGCGCCAAAGCCCGCCTCGGTGATGGCGTAGTCGCCGGTCTTCATGGCCAGGGCGGTTGCCTGGACGGAGTTGCAGCCGTGGGCGATGTTGGCGAAGGGACCGCCGTGGACGAAGGCAGGGGTGCCCTCCAGGGTCTGGACCAGGTTGGGCTTGAGAGCGTCCTTCAGCAGGGCCGCCATGGCGCCTTCGGCCTTGAGGTCGTGGGCGGTGACGGGCTTGCCGTCGTAGGTGTAGCCCACGATGATGCGAGCCAGGCGCTCCTTGAGGTCGGTGATGGAGGTTGCCAGGCAGAAGACGGCCATGATCTCGGATGCGACGGTGATGTCGAAGCCGTCCTCGCGAGGCACGCCCTGCTTCTCGCCACCCAGGCCGTCGATGATGTGGCGGAGCTGGCGGTCGTTCATGTCGACGGCGCGCTTCCAGGTGATCTTCTTGGGGTCGATGCCCAGGGTGTTGCCCTGCTGGATGTGGTTGTCGAGCATGGCGGCCAGCAGGTTGTTGGCTGCGCCGATGGCATGGAAGTCGCCGGTGAAGTGGAGGTTGATGTCCTCCATGGGGATCACCTGGGCGTAGCCGCCGCCGGCAGCGCCGCCCTTGATGCCGAAGACCGGGCCCAGGGAGGGCTCGCGCAGGGCCAAGATGGCGTTCTTGCCGATCTTTTGCAGGCCGTCTGCCAGGCCGATGGACGTGGTGGTCTTGCCCTCGCCGGCCGGGGTGGGGTTGATGGCGGTGACGAGCACCAGCTTGCCGTCTTCGTCGGCTGCGTGGTCAGAGAGGTAATTGAAGTCGATCTTGGCCTTGGCCTTGCCGTAGAGCTCGAGGTACTCCTCGTCGACGCCGGCCTTGGCAGCGATCTCTGCGATGTGCTTGGGGGTTACAGACTGGGCGATCTCGATATCGGTGGGCATGGGGTCTCCTGTCTCGCTCGTTACGAGGACCCCCGGGCACTCCCCCAGCAGGGCCCCAGCGGAGCTCCCCTGCCCCTGCCAGCTACTCGAGGGCGTCTTCGGAGGTGGCGGGACGGCGCGGGTCCGTCTCCTCGAGCTGGCCCAGCAGCCAGTTGAGCGTCATGCGCAGCAGGCGGGCGTCATCATCGTCGAAGGCAAACTCTGCCTCCATGGCCGCATGGGCGCGGCGCGCCGCCGTCTGGAGCTTGGAGCCCTGGGGGGTCAGCACCACGCAGACGCGACGCTCGTCGTCTGCAGAGCGCTGGCGCACCACGTAGCCCTTGGCCTCGAGCTTCTTGAGCAGCGGGGTGAGCGTGCCGCTGTCCAGCTTGAGCAGATCGCCCATGCCGCTCACGCTCAGCTCGCCGTGCTCCCACAGGGCCAGCATGGCGAGGTACTGCGTGTAGGTGAGGTCGAGCTTCTCCAGATAGGGGTTGTAGCGGCGGGTCATCTCCTTGGCGGCCGCATAGAGCGGAAACGAGATCTCTGCGCCCAGGGTGAGGCTCTTCTTCGATGCCATGGGGTGTGGCCTTTCGCTCGAGGCATGCATGCAAGTCGATTGTACACCACTGAATGGCTGCGGGGGGCGCTGGGGTGTGGGGCGCCGCGTCCGCTAGACGCTACGCACCCGAACTCGCCTTCCGGCGTTGCAGCTGCGGAACTCGGCCTACGGCCTCAGACAGTCCTCGCTCCCGCAACGCCTCCAGGCGAGTTCTGCTCCGCTAAGTAGCAGACGCGGCGGCCCACACCCCGGCGGCTGTGCACCTGCGAGCTTAGAACGCAGCCTTCTCCTTGAGCTGCTTTTCGAGCAGGGAGCCTCCGCAGCTGGAGCCGCAGCCGGCGGCGCAGCTGTAGCAGATGGGGCTCGTGCGGATGCTGCGCTGGCCCAGGGGCTGGCTGGCGATGTCGCGCACGTTGAGGGCGCGGCCGTCCTCGCCCGTGATGGGCAACCCCAGCACGTGGTTGACCTCGCAGTCATAGAGCCGGCCGTCGTAGTCGACGTTGACCATCGTGCGGCACATCATCGACGCCACCACGGCGCCGTTGTAGTTGTCTGCCAGCAGCTTGAGGTAGTAGTCGAACTTGTGCTGGGCCTTCATCTGGGTGGCAAAGCGGCCCAGGCAGTAGTTGTTGAAGGCGTACATGCCGTTGAAGTCGACGCCCTCTGCCTGCTGCAGCTCGTACTTGTAGAGCTCCTCGAGCTCGCGCTGGTCGGGTGGGAGGAAGGGGCCGTCCACGTTGTAGACCAGGTCGATCTGCAGCTCGGGCGTGCGGCCGTAGCCCAGCTCGTTGAGCTCGTGGAGGCTGTCGATCACGCGGCGGAAGACGCCGCCGCCGCGCTGGTTGTCGCAGCCCAGCTCGGTGAAGTAGGGCAGGCTGCTCACCAGCTTGACCTTGTTGCGGGCGAAGACCTCCTTGAAGTGCGCGTAGGCCGGCATCTGCAGGATGGCCAAGTTGGAGCGCACGATGACCTCGTCGGCGATCTTGGCGGCCTCGCCGATGAACCACTCCGCATGGGGGTTCATCTCCGGGGAGCCTCCCGTGATGTCCATGGTGCGGTAGCCGCCGGCCTTGAAGGCGCTGAGTACAGCCTCCATGGTCTCGCGGCTCATGGTCTCTGTGTTGGCCGGGCCGCACTGCAGGTAGCAGTGGCTGCAGGCCAGGTTGCAGGCATAGGTAATGTTCACCTGCATGGTAGAAAGCTCCGCGCTGCGCAGGAAGCCCGCGTCGTGCACGCGCTGCTCGAAGGGCTCGATGCCCAGCCTGCTGCAGGCGCCCTGCAGCTCTGCCAGGCCCAGCTCCTCCTTGCCCTGGGCCAGGCGCAGCGCCTCGTTGGCCTGCTCAAAGCTGTAGCGGCCGCGGTGCTGGCCCGCCGGCGTGATCTTGAAGTGCTGCGCGTAGCGGCTCTGCTGCAGGATGCGCGCCATGTTGCCGCTGATGGCCACGGGCTTGTTCCTCACCAGGCGCAGCTCGCTGCTCAAGTCGAAGTAGCGCTTGTTTTCGGGCATGGTGCCCAGGTAGGTGGCCGTCTGGCCGTAGTCCTCCTCCACCGGCTCGAGGCCCTGGGCCTTCACGGCACGCACCGTGTGGCTGTAAAAGCCGATGCAGCCCAGCTTGGTGGCGATGCGCAGGTCGCCGATGTGCACTTCCTCGCACTCGACGTCGTAGAAGGCGGGCACGCCGTTGTCTGCCAGCATGCGGCGGAAGTCCTCGATGTACATCGCACCGCTCAGGCACTCGCCGCGCAAGACGGGGTCGTCGTAGAAGCCCTCGGGCACGCGGCGGTCGCTGAAGATGTCGCTGAAGAAGAGCTCGCCGCCCGGCTTGAGCACGCGGAAGACCTCCTTGAAGAGCTGCTCTTTGAAGGGCGAGAGGTTGACCACGCAGTTGGAGATGACCACGTCCACGCTCTCGCTGGGAATGGCAGCCATGTCCTCGATGAAGCTCTCCACGAACTCCACATTGCTGGCCTCATACCCAAAGCGCTCCATCTGCGCAGCCTCGTAGCTCTTGGCGAAGTCCAGCTGCGAGGGCGTCATGTCGACGCCGACGACGCGGCCCTGCGGGCCCACCAGCTTCGAGCAGATGTAGACGTCGCGGCCCGTGCCGCAGCCCAGGTCGAGCACGGTGGCGCCCTCGAGCGCGGGCGGGATGGGGCTGCCGCAGCCGTAGAAGTGCGCCACGATCTGCGGGTCGATGTCCTTCAGCACGTCCAAGACGAACTTGGGCGGCACCGAGCTGGTGCAGCAGTCCGTGTGGAGGCTGTTCGTATCCTGGAGAAACGAGCCATAGTACTGCACCACCTGGGCGCGGATCTCCTCGTTGGTCTTGGTCTGGGCCATGAAGCGCTGCCTCCTGCTGTCTGCCGTAGCGTGATTCCCCGAGGGGCGCGGCGTTGCGCGCCCGATTCCTTCCTACCTGCGGCCCTCGTCGGTCATGCCGAAGCACTCCGTGAAGAACACCTGGCAGTCGAGCCCGTGTTCCTCGCACAGCTCGTCGAGCGCGTCGTCTGCGATGCGGCTGAAGGGGCGCGCCGGGCAGGTGACGCGGGCGTTGAGGATGACGCGCAGGTTGGCGCAGTCGTGCTCCAGCTCGCGCTCGTACTCGGTGTCGTAGTCCACGCCGATGAGCGACCCCTTGACGAAGTCTTCGCCGTTGAGGCCGTAGACCTTGAGGTGCGGGGCGTTGCCCTTGCGCTCGATGAGGCCCATGCGGATGCCCTCGACCAGCTCGTCGACGATCGCGTTGAAGTCGACGGCGGACCCGTCTTGTGTCTTGAGGTAGAGCCTGCGGTTGTACCAGGTGAGCACGCCTTCTGCCTGGGAGTAGTCCGGGCCGGCGTAGTCGATCTCGACCTCGCGCAGCGAAGAGCCGTGGGACACCAGGTACTCCGCCAGCTGCGGGATGCCCGTGCCCTCGCGCGCGCTGATGGCCATCACGGGGACCTCGCAGACCTCGCCCAAGAAGTCCAGGTAGCGCTGCAGCTCGGGCTCCGAGAGCTTGTCGATCTTGTTGAGGACCACGAGGTCGGCTTCCTCGACCTGCGTCTCGAGCAGGTACTTGAGCTCGGGCGGGAGGTTGATGTCTGCCTGCTCCGGCATGATCATGCGCAGGCGCTCCGGGTCGACGATGACGGTGAGCGGGCCCAGCCAGAACTCGTCGCTGTTGTCGCGCAGCACCTGCTTGTAGACGTGTTCGACCGTGCCCACGCCGCAGCCGGGGATGTCGCTCATCACGAGCTTGGCGCCGGCGCCGTCGCGCATGCGGCGGATGCGGTCGACCGTGTTCTCCATCTGGTAGCAGATGCAGCCAGAGGCGATCTCTTCCACCGTGCAGCCGCTCTCGCGGGTGAGGTTGGTGTCGACCAGCTGCGCGCCCAGGTCGTTGGCGATGATGCCGACCTTCTGCATGTGCGCGTCCATGTACTCGGCCAGGGCGATCATCGTGGTGGTCTTGCCAGCGCCCAGAAAGCCGCTCACCACCAGGAACTCGATCTTTTCCATAGGAAGTCCTTCTTGCTTCGCGGGTATGTGACTCAGGGCCCTGCGGCGCT
>SFLO01000051.1 GCA_004553405.1 Coriobacteriaceae bacterium | reverse complement strand
CACCCACTACAGCTACGCCTTGCACGACGCCATCAGCTCGGTCACCACGCCGGTGGTCGAGATCCATATCTCGGACATCTCCAAGCGCAAGGAGGAGTTCCGCCACCACAGCGTGCTGGCAGACGCCTGCATCGGCCAGGTGAAGGGCCTGGGCCCGCAGGGCTACCTGCGCGCGCTCGACCTGCTGCTGGAGCACCTGGGCCAGGGCGGCGGGCGATGAGGGCCGCCGCGCGCCTGGAGCGCCTGCGCGACCTCATGGCGCAGCAGGGCATCGACGCCTTCCTGTGCCGCTCCACCACCGACCTCCAGTGGCTCACGGGCTTCGAGGGGGTCTTCGATTCTGAGCAGGCGCACACGGCGCTGGTCACCGCGCAGCAGGCCGTGATCCACACGGACAGCCGCTATTCGACCGCCATGGCCGCGGCCGCGCAAGGGGAGGGCCTGTGGAGCGTCGACGCCCAGCCCGCCAGCCCGGCAGCTTTTGCCGCGCGCGTGCTGGGGGAGGCCGGCCTGCAAGGCGCTGCCGTCGCCATCGACGACACCACGCCGCTCAAGCTCTACCGCGCCTACTGCAGGGAGCTGCCCCAGGCGCGCCTGCTGGAGCGCAGCGGCGACGTCTTGGCCCTGCGCCAGGTGAAGGAGCCGGCCGAGGTGGAGGCCACACGCGCCGCCCAGGCGGTGGCTCAGGCCGCCTTCCTCGAGACCCTCGAGGGCCTGCGCCCCGGCCAGACGGAAAGCGAGGTATCGCTCGCCCTGGAGTTCGCCCTGCGCAGCCGCGGGGCCCAGGAGCTGGCCTTCGCCAACATCGTGGCCAGCGGCCCCAATTCCGCCAACCCCCACGCCGTGCCCGGAACGCGCGCCCTGCAGGCAGGCGACATGGTGGTGGTCGACTTCGGCGCCCGCGTTGACGGCTACCGCAGCGACACCACCCGCACCCTGTGCATCGGGCGCCCCAGCGCGCGCCAGCAGGCCGTCTTCGACGCCGTGCGCCATGCCAACGAAGAGGTCCAGAAACGCCTGCGCGCGGGCGTGACGGGCATCGAGATGCACAAGCTGGCCGAGGAGGTGCTGGCCGCAGAGGGCTTTGGCGGGATGATGGGCCACGGCCTGGGCCACGGCGTTGGCCTGGACATACACGAGGAGCCCTGCCTCAACCTGCGCAACAGCCAGCCGCTGCCCGCCGGCGCGGTGGTGACGGTGGAGCCGGGCGTCTATATCCCCGGCGAGCTGGGCGTGCGCCTGGAGGACTTTGGCCTGGTGGGCGAGGACGGCTTCGAGAGCTTCTGCACACTCACCCACGAGCTCATCGTCGTCTAGCGGATTTGCGGGTTTGTGGGCGAAAGTCTGCCCGGCGGTGTTTCACGGCGCGCAAAGCTAGAGTAAACTAGGACGGCTTATGTAAGTTTGCCGCTGCAGGCGGCCACGCCCGCGTGCGTCGTTGCGCGCAGGGGCGGGCGCTGTCCAGCTCTGGACGGCACGGCCCCGGCGGACCACGTCCGCCTCTGCGCACCACCCTGCAGCTGCCCACACGATGAAAGGTGGTTTGGAATGTCTGTCCAGCCTTCCCAGTTCAAGAACGGCATGTGCATCAAGTACAACAACAAGCTCTGCGTGATCGTCGAGTTCCAGCATGTCAAGCCCGGCAAGGGCGGTGCCTTCATCCGCACCAAGCTCAAGGACATCAACACCGGCCGCGTCGTCGACTACACCTTCCGCCCCACTGACAAGTTCGACGACGTCCGCCTCGAGACCAAGGAGATGCAGTACTCCTGGAACGACGGCGAGACCTACTACTTCATGGACCCGGAGACCTTCGAGCAGCCCGAGGTCTCTGCCACCCTGCTGGGCGACAAGGTCAAGTGGTTCCTCGAGGGCGACACCTGCCTGGCACAGTACGCAGACGGCGAGCTGATCAGCGTCGAGCCCCCCATGTTCGTCGAGATGGAGATCGCCGAAACCGAGCCCGGCTTCAAGGGCAACACCGTCCAGGGCGGCACCAAGCCCGCCACCACGGAAACCGGCGCAGAGATCAAGGTCCCGCTGTTCCTCAACATCGGCGACAAGGTCAAGATCGACACCCGCGACGGCCGCTTCGTGGAGCGCCTCTAGTTTTTGCCACGCACTGCCAGCGCCGCATGCCGCAAGGCCTGCGGCGCTTTACTATAGACACAGACGGTCATTTCGACTCCTGAAAGGAAGGGACGGCAACGTGAACGAGTTCAAGTACGAGCGTGTTCTCCTCAAGCTCTCCGGAGAGGCCCTGCAAGGTGAGGGTGTCTACGGCATCGACCCCAAGGTGGTCGACATGATCGCCGAGTCTGTGAAGGAGATTGTCGACGGCGGCGTGCAGCTGGCCATCGTCGTGGGTGGCGGCAACATCTTCCGCGGCATGGCGGGTGCTGCCAGCGGCATGGACCGCGCCCAGGCAGACTACATCGGCATGCTCGCCACCGCCATGAACGCCCTGGCCCTGCGCGAGGGCTTCGAGCGCGCCGGTATCCCCAGCCGCGTGCAGAGCGCCATCGACATGCAGGAGATCGCCGAGCCCTACATTCGCAACAGGGCCATCCGCCACCTGGAGAAGGGCCGCGTGGTCATCTTCGCCTGCGGCACCGGCAACCCCTACTTCACCACAGACACCGCGGCCGCCCTGCGCGCCTGCGAGATCAACGCCCAGGCCATGCTCAAGGCCACCCAGGTCGACGGCGTCTATGACAGCGACCCGCGCACCAACCCCGGCGCCAAGCGCTTCGAGGTCATCACCCACAAGGAGGTCCTCGAAAAGGAGCTCCACGTCATGGACTCCACCGCCGCCGCCCTGCTCAAGGACAACGGCATGCCCATCATCGTCTTCAACCTGCACAAGCAGGGCAACATCGCCCGCGTCCTGCGCGGCGAGAACATCGGCACCATCGTCAAGTAAAGGGAGGACAAGATGAACGAGTACATCCAGCACGCACAGGACCACAACGAGAAGGCCCTCGTCCCCCTTCAGAAGGACTTCGCCAAGCTGCGCACCGGCCGTGCCAACGCCGCCGTGCTCGAGGGCATCACCGTCGACTACTACGGCGCCCCCACCCCCATCACCCAGGTGGCTGCCGTCAAGTGCCCCGAGGCTCACATGCTCACCATCGAGCCCTGGGACAAGAGCATCGTCAACGCCGTCGAGAAGGCCATCATGGCCTCTGACCTGGGCGTCACCCCCTCCAACGACTGCTGCGGCCTGATCCGCCTGCCCTTCCCCGCACCCACCGAGGAGCGCCGCAAGGAGATTGTCAAGGACTGCAAGACCGTGGCCGAGAAGGGCCGCGTCGCCATCCGCAACAACCGCCAGGACGCCAAGAAGAAGATGGAGAAGGCAGAGAAAGACGGCGAGATGAGCGAGGACGAGCTCAAGCGCGCCGAAGACGAGCTCCAGAAGATCACGGACAAGTACATCGCCAAGGTGGGCGAGCTGCTTGCCGCCAAGGAAGCAGAGATCATGGAGATCTAGCGTGTCCGCGCGCCCCACTACACTGGCCGAGATATTCCCGGAGCCTCCCGCAGACCTCGACAGGGAGGCTCTGGACCTCGCCGCGATACCCCGGCATGTGGCCATCATCATGGACGGCAACGGCCGCTGGGCCCAGGCACGCGGCCTGGACCGCGGCGAGGGTCACAAGGCCGGCATCCGCGCCGTGCGCGAGGCCATCACCACCTGCAACGACGTCGGCGTGCGCTGCCTGACCATCTACTCGTTCTCCACAGAGAACTGGAAGCGCCCCCAAGACGAGGTCAAGGGCCTCATGACGCTCTTCGCCGAGACCATGTCGGCCGAGGTCAAGGGCCTCATGGCCGAAGGCGTGCGCATCAAGCTGCTGGGCCGCACAGACGAGCTTCCCCTGGCGACCCGCACCGTCTTGTGCGGCGCCGAGAAGGCGAGCGAGTCCAACACGGGCATGACGCTCGCCATCGCCATCAACTACGGGTCGCGCACCGAGATGGCAGACGCCGCGCGCTCCCTGGCGGCAGACGTAGCCGCCGGCACCCTGCGCCCGGGCGACATCGACGAGGCCGCCTTCGAGCAGCGCCTCTACACCGCCGGCCTGCCCGACCCGGACCTGCTCATCCGCACCAGCGGCGAGCTGCGCCTGAGCAACTTCCTGCTGTGGCAGCTGGCCTACGCGGAGTTCTACATCACAGACGTGCTGTGGCCGGACTTCGATCGCTACGAGCTGCTGCGCGCGCTGCTGGCCTACCAGGGCCGCAACCGCCGCTTTGGAGAGGTGAAGTAGGGCATGGCCATCAACCGCAAAGACGTCCTGACGCGCACCGCGGTGGGCGCCGTGTACGTCCTTATCATGGGCGTGTGCACGCTGCTCTCATGGTGGACCACCCTGGCGGCGGTCTGCGTTACGGCCGGCTTTTGCGCATGGGAGTTCCTGAGCATGGCCAAGAGCTCTGGGCTGCACCCCTACCGCAGCATCGGCACGGTGACGGCGGTGTGCATCCCGCTGGCCATGGCCCTCAACGCCGGGGGCACCCACATCGTCGCCCTGGGGCTGGCCGTGGCCTTCCTCGGCGGCATCTGCTGCCTGCTGAGGTTTTTCGTGCACGAACAAGACGGCATCGTCGACGTGGCTGTCACCGTCTTCGCCTTCCTCTACGTGGGCCTCACGCTGGGCTCCTTCCTGCTGCTGAGGGACTTCGATCCCGGCTTGGGCGGCGGCGTGATGTGCCTGCTCATCCTGCTTTCCATCTGGGGCAACGACGCCTTCGCCTACCTGGGCGGCAGCGCCTTTGGCAAGCACAAGTTCGCTCCCAAGATCAGCCCCAAGAAGACCTGGGAGGGCGTGATCTGCGGCATGGCGGGCGGCATCGTGTTCTGGATGCTCATCCCGCTGCTGTGCCCCAACTGCGGCTTTAGCTACCCCTACGCGGCCCTGTGCGGCGTCTTGTGCGGCATCCTGGGCATCATGGGCGACCTCACGGAATCTCATATCAAGAGGAGCTTCAACTGCAAGGACTCCGGCACGCTCATGCCGGGGCACGGCGGCATGCTCGACCGCAGCGACTCGCTGCTCTTTGTGAGCGTGGGCGCCTGGTTCCTCGTCTGCGTACTGCCCGTCTTCCTGCAGGCCCCGGAGGTCATCGCATGGCTGTAACGAGAATCGCCCTCCTGGGCTCCACCGGCTCCATCGGCACCCAGACCCTCGACGTGGCCCGCATGCACCCGGACAAGGTGCAGGTGGTGGCGCTTGCCGCCGGCAGCCGTGCGGAACGCCTGGTCGAGCAGGCCCTGGAGTTCGGGGTCAAGCACCTGGCCCTGGGAGACGAGCGCTGCAAGGGCGCCGCCTGCCTGGCCCAGCTGGGAGACGACGTGAGGCTGGGCTTTGGCGCCGCCGCCGTCGCCAGCCTGGTGGAGCTCGACGACGTCGACCTGGTGGTCAACGCGCTGAGCGGCGCGGCCGGCCTGCGCGCCAGCTACAGCACCCTGGCCGGCGGGCGCAAGCTGGGCCTGGCCAACAAGGAGTCGCTCGTCGTGGGCGGCGACCTCATCATGCCGCTTGCCACGCACGAGACCATGCTCCCTGTGGACAGCGAGCACTCCGCCATCTACCAGTGCCTGCTGGGCGAGCAGCCCAAGGAGATGCGCCGCATCTGGCTCACCTGCTCTGGCGGTCCCTTCCGCGGGCTGACCCGCGCCGAGCTGGCCGGCAAGACCGCGGCAGACGCCCTGGCGCACCCCACCTGGAACATGGGCCCCAAGATCACCGTGGATTCGGCCACCCTGATGAACAAGGGCCTCGAGGTCATCGAGGCGCACCACCTCTTCGACGTGGGCGTGGACGACATCCGCGTGGTGATCCACCCGCAGAGCTGCGTGCACAGCATGGTCGAGTACCTCGACGGATCCGTGAAGGCCCACCTGGGCGTGGCGGACATGCGCATTCCCATACAGTTCGCCCTGAGCTACCCCCATCGCTGGGAGAGCCCCGCGGCCGAGTGCGACTTCACCAAGCTGCACT
>SFLO01000050.1 GCA_004553405.1 Coriobacteriaceae bacterium | reverse complement strand
GCGCAACATGGAGGGGCTGGATGCGCGCGCCCATGAGCAGGATGTCGGTGCAGTTGAGCGCGAAGTACATGAAGGAGCCCGCGCCGGCCAGCATCAAGACGACGTCGTACCAGGGGATGTGGTTGACCTTGTGGCTCTTCTTGCTGGCGGGGTAGACCATGAAGCCGATGACGATGACGAAGGCGAGGAAGCGCGCCAGGCGGGCCTCGGCCTGCTCGACGGAGAGCAGGGTCATCAGCAGGCAGTAGACCGAGAAGGCGATCATGACCACGGTGACGACGACCTTGGGCACGCCCTCCCAGATGCGGGTGTTGGACTCTGCGTCGTACTTGCGCAGGACCTCGTCGACGTCGACCTCCTCAGACTCCGCTGCGGCCGCCGCAGCGCCCTGGGCGCCGGCCTCGAGCTCGTCTTCGGGCTTCTTTTTCTTCTTGAACAGTGCCATGCATGCACCTCCTTGCTGTGTGCAGCCCCTCTTCCTCCATTGGGGCCCGAGGCTACCTGCCGGCGTGGGCAGGCAGCCTCGGGGCTCAATGCGGAAGGGGCCGCGGCGGCTCGAGCCACCCGGCCCCTTCTGCGTGCTCTTTGCTAGGCCAGCGGGGCCAGCTTACTTGGTGGCAACCTCGATCTTCTGCTCTGCGAAGTACTTGGCAGCACCTGCGTGGTAGGGGACGGAGGTGACGGAGGAGGCACCCTCGAGGCTGAGCTCGGCGTACTTGGCATGAGCGTCTGCCTGAGCCTCGGCGCCGTCGAAGATGGACTTCACGAAGCTGTAGATGGCATCCTCAGAAACGCTGTCGTTGGCGATGACGACTGCCTGGACGGCGACGGTGGTGACGTCGGCTTCCTGGCCCTTGTAGGTGCCGGCCTTGATGGTGTCGGCTGCGTAGTAGGGGCTGGAGGCCAGCAGCTTCTGGACATGCTCCTCGTCCAGGGCGACCAGGTAGGCGGTCTTGGAGGTGGAGAGGTCGGTGATGGCGGTGGTGGGGGCGCCGGCGACGATGAAGGCGGCGTCGATCTTGCCGTCCTTCAGGGAGTCAGCGGAGTCGGCGAAGTCCTGGTAGACGGCGTCGATGTCCTTCTCGGTGAGGTCATAGGCACCGAGGACGTCGATGGCGTTGAAGTACACGCCAGAACCGGCAGCGCCGATGGAGACGGTCTTGCCCTTGAGGTCGGCGACGGTCTTGATCTTGGGATCGCAGGTCACGATCTGGACCTGCTCGTTGTACAGGGCTGCGACGATGGAGAAGTCGGAGTAGCCAGCGCCCTCGAAGAGGTTGGTGCCCTCGTAGGCGTAGGCGAGGACGTCAGACTGGCAGAAGGCCAGCTCGGCGTCGCCGTCCTGCAGAGCCTGGACGTTGGCCTGGGAGCCGTTGCCAGACAGCGCGGTGATGTCGAGGCCCTCGTTGTTGGCTGCGTAGTTGGCAAGGACGGTGCCGAAGGCGTAGTAGGTGCCGGACTCGCCGCCGGTCACAAAGCGCAGGCTCTCGGCTGCGGGGGTGGTAGAACCGCCCTCCGGCTTCTTCTCGCCAGAGCCGCCGCAACCGGCAAGGCTCAGGGCCAGGACTGCAGCAGCTGCGGTTGCAACGGCTGCAACAAGGAACTTCTTGAGCTTCATACTCTCTCCCTCTTGTCTGATCCGAACAGATACCTTGTGCAGAAGCGGGAGAGCGTATCTGCCGCCTGCTGCATACTTGGGAATACTAGGCGCAATGCCTCCCTCGGTCCCAAGCTGTAACGCTAACTTAACAAAAAAAATGAGTGATGCAACAAATCTTTCTAGTAACCGTCAAATTCGTGCCGCCTGTGGCAGAAAGCTCACCCATTTGACAAAGGGGTCCTATCCTGCACTCATCAGCGCAACAAAAGGCTTTTGTCGAAGGGATCGGGCACCGTGGCACTCGAATCGTGGCACTGGTTCATAGAGCTGGCCCGCAAGGGCAACTTCACGCGCGCGGCAGAGGAGCTGGGCATCTCGCAGCAGACGCTAAGCGCGCGCCTCGCATCGCTCGAACGCGAGCTCGACGCCAAGCTCATCGTCCGCAGCACCCCGCTCACCCTCACCCCCGCCGGCACGGAGTTCCTCTCCTTCGCCGCAGAGCAGGAGCAAGCGCGCACAGAGCTGGTGCGCCGCGTGGGAGAAGCCTCAAGCGGCGGCGCCGGCGTGCTCAAGGTGGCCATCGGCAACATGCGAGCCTGGGCGATGATGCCCGCGGTGATCACGGAGTTCCACAAGGGGCTGCCCGGCGTGCGCATCGAGCTCATCGAGGGCACCAACGAGGACCTCCTGCGCATGGCAGAGCGCGGCGAGGTCGACATCGTGGTGGCGCGCTTCGACCGCAGCCACCCCGGCGTCACAGCGCGCCCCCTGTTCGAGGAGGAGGTCGTGGTTGCCATCGACCCCGCCCTGCTCGAGCGCGTGGTGGGCTGCCCGGCGCCAGAGGCCACAAGGCGCGTGGAGGAGGAGGGCCTCTCGCTGCTGCGCGAGTGCCCCTTCCTGCTCGAGGAAGACGACGACATCGCCGGGCGCATCGGCCACAACGAGATGAAGAAGGCGGGCATCAAGCAGCAGGGCGTGGTCAAGGCAGAGAGCATGACGGTGCTTCTGGCCCTGTGCCGCCAGGGGCTCGGCGCGGTGTTCAGCCCCCTCACCTTGCTCGAGGCGGCCAAGACGCAGTCGGAGGAGCTCGTGCGCATCCACCTGCCAGAGCCCGCCCGCTACCAGATCAGCGTGGGCCGCCCCAGCAACGCAGAGCCCTGGACCCCCGCCCAGACCTTCGAGGACATCATCGGCGCCCTCTTCGGCGACTAGGGTCGCAAGAGCGCCTGCTGGCGCAGCGCTCGCGGGGGATTCTCGGAGCAGAGCCCGAACGCAGGCGCCGCGGGAGCGAGGACTGTCTGAGCGAGCGCAGCGAGCGAGTTCCGCAGCTGCGACGCCGTAGAGAGGGCTCGGGTGCGCAGGGCTCCCCCGCGAGCGCTGCGCCAGCAGGCGCGCCGGGAGCCGCTCATGCTCAAAGAAAAGGGCGCCTCAGCGCCCCTCCCCTAGTTGTTCCACATGTACCCCACGCCGCGGACTGTCTCCAGGTGGGCGGCGAGCTCGGTGCCGAGCTTGGCGCGCACGCGGCGGACGTGGACGTCGACGGTGCGGCTGCCCCCGTAGTACTCAAAGCCCCACACGCGGCGCAGGAGGGCGTCGCGGCTGTAGGCGTGGCCGGGGTGCGTCACCAAGAAGGCCAGCAGGGCGTACTCGAGGTAGGTGAAGTCGAGAGGCTGGCCGTCAACTTGCACCTGGTAGGTGGAGAGGTTGAGGGTCATGGGCCCCACGGTGATGAAGTCGGCCGACGAGGTCTCCTCGCCCGGCCAGAGCAGGTGGCGCAGGCGCACGGCCAGCTCGTCGTCGCAGGCCGTGGTGAGGGCGAAGTCCGCGTTGACGTGGGCGGGCATGCGCAGCAGCTTGAGGGCGTCCTCCTCGATGAGAAGGAGGGCGGACCCCTGGCCCGCCTGGCGCATGTTCTCCTCGAACTCCGCCACATGGTCGACGCGCGCGGTGGGCACCCGGTAGATCACGAGGTCGCAGTCCTGCGCCGCCGTGGGGAAGTCCCTCGACGAGCAGACGGTGAACTCCGCATCCAGGCTGGCGACAACGCGGGAGACGCGCTCGACGGGCTGCAACCCGTCTTGGACAAAGAGCACTTTCTTCCTGTGCATGACCTTCTCCTCACTCTCTCCCGCGCTTTAGAGCACTGCCAGGTAGCGGTCGAGCTCCCACGCGCTGACAGTGGAGCAGTACTCGGCCCACTCGGCCTGCTTGGCCTGGACGATGTAGCTGTGCATGTGATCACCCAGGATCTCCCTCATGAGCTGCGAGCCGCGGAAGGCGTCGACAGCCTCGCCCAGGTCGCGGGGCAGGCGCTTGATGCCGGCGGCCTCGAGCTCCTCGACACTCATGGCGATGGCGCCCTCGCTCAGCTCGGGGCCCAGCTCCAGGCCCTCCTCGATGCCCTTGAGACCCGCGCCCAGCATGACGGCGAAGGCGAGGTAGGGATTGCACGAGGGGTCGGGGCTGCGCAGCTCGATGCGCGCGCTCTCTGCCTTGCCGGGCTTGTAGCGCGGCACGCGCACCAGGGCGTTGCGGTCGCGGTTGGTCCAGCCGCAGAAGACCGGCGCGCCCTTGCCGGGCTGCAGGCGCTTGTAGGAGTTGACGTACTGGTTGGTGATGAGCGTGAACTCCGGCGCATACTTGATGAGGCCGGCGATGTAGCTCTTGGCCAGCGCGCTCAGGCCGTAGCCGCTGGGATCGTCTGCGTCGTAGAAGATGTTGTCGTCGTCGAAGTTGAACAGCGACTGGTGAATGTGCATGGCGCTGCCCGGCTGGTCTGCAAGCGGCTTGGGCATGAAGCTCGCATGGCAGCCGTGCTTGATGGCGATCTCCTTGACCACCAGGCGGTAGGTCATGATGGCGTCTGCCATAGACAGCGCATCGTCTGCGCGCAGGTGGATCTCCTGCTGGCCGGGGCCCAGCTCGTGGTGGGAGTACTCGACGGGGATGCCCATCTGCTCGAGCGTGAGGACGGTGTCGCGGCGCAGGTCCGTGGCGTTGTCGAGCGTGGTGAGGTCGAAGTACGATCCGCGGTCGATGGGCTCGGGGGCATCAGGGCTCTTGAAGTAGTAGAACTCCATCTTGGGGCCCACGGTCGTGGAAAAGCCCATGTCCTGGACGCGGTCGAGCATGCGACTGAGGATGCGGCGCGGATCGCCGTCGAAGGGGGTGCCGTCCGGGGTCACCACGTTGCAGAACATGCGCGCCACGCCGTTGTCAACAGGGCGCCAGGGCAGGGTCTGGAAGGTCGTGGCATCCGGGAAGGCGAGCATGTCGGCTTCGTCGCTGCGGCGAAAACCGTCGATGCAGCCTCCGTCGAAGCCCATGCCCTCCTCGAAGGCCACGGCAAGCTCGCTGGGAGTGAT
The DNA here is from genome assembly GCA_004553405.1 of Coriobacteriaceae bacterium. Taxonomy (GTDB): domain Bacteria; phylum Actinomycetota; class Coriobacteriia; order Coriobacteriales; family QAMH01; genus W2P13-069. The sequence goes on along the minus strand of SFLO01000050.1, from coordinate 1,212 downwards.
GGCGAAGGACTTCATCTGGCCCAGGGCGTCTGTGAACCACAGCCTGATGAAGTGAATATTGCGCTGCTTGATGGTCTTGAAGACGTAGTCCTTGTTTGCAGCATCCATATCCATGTCCAATCCTCCTCGGGGTTTCAGATGCGGACATTATAGGGTCTCCGTATATTCAGCCGAGTATCCCAGCCCCAGGTTTCGCCTGTGTTTCAGGATACGCTGCCTCCAGACTATTTTTTCTAAGATATAATGCTGAACGTCTGAACAACGGCTCGCGCTGCAGCATGCCGCGGCTCCCCACCGCCTAACGCGGGGCGCCCGCACAGAAGAGCGGCAGGCTGGCGCGCGCCCCATGAGATTGGAGCACGCATGATCGCAGAATCCACCCTCCAAGGCATCGTCGACGCCCTCAAGGCGGGCCAGACCCCCAGCGTCGACCCCGAGCTCGTCCCCTGCTTCAGCGCGGCGGCGCTCGCGCACTCCCCCATCATCCGCCAAGAGCACCTGGCCCAGATCCTCGCCGGGCTCACCCAAGACGACATCCCCGCCCTCGAGCGCGCCATCGCCAGCCTGCGCGTCAACGACCAAGCCTGGCTCGGCTTCAAGATCGTCTACGACGCCCAGGCCTGCATGCGCCCGGACAACCAGTCCTTCGACCTGGGCCCCTCTGAAGACGACAAGTCGACCCTCTTCTTTGCCAACGAGGCCAAGGACATCGTCTGCAGCCGCCCCTGGAACAAGCGCGACCGCAAGCAGATGCTCGACTGCACCCGCGGCCCCTCCATGCACGTCGACCAGTTCGAGGGCGTCACCTGGTGCAGCGTGCCCCTCTTCAGCACCCAGCGCGTGGTGATCTACGGCGCCGGCGAGGTCTCCACCTTCCTCGAGCGCTACTGCCAGGACTGCGGCTTTGACACCCTGGTGATCGACGACGACCCGGCCTTCCTCACCCAGGAGCGCTTCCCCGCAAGCGAGAGGGTCTTCGTCAACGCCGACTGGAGCGACCTCTCCAAGGTCGAGCGCGTCCACATGGGCAGCGACGGCGAGGCCTGCTACCTGGGCGGCTTCCTGCGCATCGGCGCCGACAGGGACGCCAACATCGACCCCTTCCACGTCAACCGCAAGGTCATGTCGTGCTTCGGGCCCGACGCTAGGGAGATATCCAACAACATCCTCGGCATGGTGATCGACGGCTACGCCGCCGAGGCCGCCGACTGC
>SFLO01000049.1 GCA_004553405.1 Coriobacteriaceae bacterium | reverse complement strand
GTATCCACTGCACGCCGCGCATTTGACATCCTCGATGGACAAGCCCCCCAGTTCTTCCAGGTCAAGCTCGAAGTTGACCTTCTTTCGTTCAGACACGGCTTACCTCCATCTCGGTTACTGGAAAATGCTGCCGGAAAATCAGCTAGTTGCTACCGTTTTTGGAAGCAAAAATTACATGCCGGGAGCCTTGGGGGCACCGGGAGCGCCGGGGGCACCGGGAGCGCCGGGGGCACCAGCGGGAGCGCCAGCAGGAGCAGCGGCGGCAGGACCGTCAGCGAAGCCGCCCTCCTTCTTCATGGCCTCGATGTCCTCGTCAGAGAAGGTGGTCTTGCACTTGGGGCACTTCTTCAGGATGGTGCTGCCCATGACAGGGACCTTGAAGCCGCAGTGGGGGCAATGGATGTCGATCTCGACACCAGCAGGCCTAAAGCACATAGTGATACTCCTTTTCTTTTCGCCTTCTTTTTTGCAGAAGGCTCGTCCAACCCTCAAAGACACCAGACGAACCCAGACACATGCTTGATCGCCTCGATGTCCCCTAGAAAATGGCACGCAGAAGGCAGGCCGCCAAACTGCATGCCGTATCAATCTACCGTTTTGGCCAAGCGCTGGCAACAAATACAGGGGCTCATTTTTTAGTTTCGCTTAAGTTTTCGGGGAGCAGGGCGCCTTGGGGAGCCGCGCCCGCCTGTGCCGCGGTGCTGCGTAACAAGTGCGCAAAGCTGCGCGCTCAGACGGGCGCCGGCGACTCCATCCTGTAGACTAGTGCGTTACGATGTGATTAGACAACGCGCCCGCTACGCGCATACCAAGAGGGGGATTCACCATGGGAAAGAGGAACAAGGGGCCTGCCCGCAAGCACTTGCACATGGCAGCCGAGGCACGCAAGGACCGCAACCGCCAGCTCTACTTCCTGCTGCTGGCAGTCCTGGGCGGCATCCTGGTGTGGGGTCTCATCTCCTTCACGCCTATTAACGACCACTCCATCGCCGGCAGCGTCGTCATCTTCGGCGGCGTCATCCTCCTGGTGATCGTCATCGGCGAGGTCGGCGTGCGCTTCTCGCGCTACAACAACGAGTACAACAACATCAAAGACGAGTACGGCATCACCAACCAGATGATCAAGGACTACCTCAAGAGCAACAAGTAGCCCTGCCGCGCGGCGCTGCCGCCGCCCCTGCTCCATACCGCTCACAGCAAAGCGGCCCGCCGAGAACCTTCCTCGGCGGGCCGCTTTGGCTTCAAGCAATCGTTTTGGCAGAGAGCCTACTCCACAACCGTGACCTGGGCGTTCTTGACCAGCCAGCGGGTGACCATGTCCTGGCGGGCGAGCTTGCGCAGGTCTGCCATGCGGTTGGCCTCAGACCAGCTGCGGCGGATCTCCTCGGGGTTCTTCTCCTTGGCCAGGGTCTTGTCGAGCTCTTCCTCGGTGAGCTCCAAGCCGAGCTCCTCGAAGAGGGCCTCGATGGCGACGTCGAGGGCGGCGCGGTGCTTGGCCTCCTCGAGAATCTGCTCCTGGATCTCTTCCTTCTGCATGTCGTTTTTGAGCATCCAATCCTGCAGGCTGGTGCCGTTCTTCTCCATGCTCTGCATGAACTCGCGGAAGACGTCCTCCTTGATGATCTCGACGAAGTACTCGGGGACCTCGCCCTTGATGCGGGAGACGAGCTGCTCCATGCAGCGCTCGACCATCAGGTTGGGGAGTTCCTTGCGCTTGTCGTTGTCGAGCGCCATCTTCACGGCGCCACGCAGCTCCTCGACGTCCTTGGAGCCGAGCTTTTGGGCAAAGGCGTCGTCGAGGGCGGGCACGATGCACTCGCGGAAGCCCTTGACCTTGACCTCTGCCTTGAGCTTGCCGTCGCCAAACTGCGGGTTGTTGGAGTCTTCGACCTCGAAGTCGAACTCGAGGGTCTCGCCTGCCTTGGCGCCGACGATCTTCTCGTCGAAACTGGCGGGCATGGTGCCCTCGCCCAGGCCGATGAGGCGGTCGACGTTGGTGAGGCCGCGGATCTCGGAGGTGTCGGACTTGGTACAGGTCATGGTGAGGTCGACGTAGTCGCCCATCTGGGCCTGATGATCCGGGTCGTCGATGGTCTTGTAGGTGTGGTAGTAGTCGCGCAGGTTGTCGAGGTGCTCCTCGATCTCCTTCTCGGTTGCCTCGTCAGGCGGCATCTCGATGGAGACGGGCTCTGCGCTGGTGAGCTCGACCTTGGGCAGCACCGGGCCCGAAACCGTGAAGCTGAAGGGCTTGTGGTCTTCGGGGAGGGTGTCGACGTTGAACTCGGGCTCTGCCACGAAGATGACGTCTGCGTCGTCGATCACCTTGAAGGACAGGGTGTTGATGATGGTCTCTGCGATGGCGCCGAAGGTGGGCTCGTGGCCGCCGAGGTTCTGCTCGATGACGTTGCGGGGCGCCTTGCCCTTGCGGAAGCCGGGAATCTCCTTCTGCTCCCTGGCGTCCTTGAAGAACTGCTTGATGTTCTCGTCGACTTCCTCGGCAGTTGCAGTGAGGGTCAAGACGAGCTCCCTCTTCTCGCCGTCCTCCTCGAACACCTTGCTCGTAATGTCCATGTTCCTCCCCCTATGATCGTTAAGCGGCTTGAAAAGGCGCTGGTTTCACACGTATGTCGTTGGATTGTACCGCAGCGCGCGCAGCTGCTGTACAGAAAGACGATAACGGCATGGGCACGGTGTGCAGCTGCACAGGGAGGCGCGCTTGCAGGGCGGGGTCTGCCACGCGGCAGACGAAAGATGCAAGCCCTGTTGTTGAATCGTCACCTCACCTATATAATCATCCAGACTCTGAGCCAGCTGTAGAGGGGCTGGCTCCAACTTCGGGCCGGCTACAAGAGGGGCCGGCTCTCCGCTTCTATATATAGGGGGAAACTACATGCAAGCATGGAAGAAGACTGTGCTGAGCTTCCTCGTGGGCGGTACGCTCGCCCTGGTCGCTCAGGCAATCCTCACTATCTGGCAGAACCTTCTGCCCGGCACTCCGCTGGAGTTCTTCATCGGCGGCGCCACCCTGGTCTCCATGGGCGTCATCGGCTTCTTGCTCGGCGGCTTTGCCGTCTACCAGATCCTGGGCGAGTGGGCTGACTTCGGCTCCTACCTGCCCTTCTCCGGCTTCTCCATGGCCGTGGGCATGAAGTCCGTCGCTCCTTGGACCAAGGGCGAGAGCCTCGGCAAGTGCATCTGGCCCGCCGCCTGGCTGGTCATCTGGTTCAACTTCGTGGGCGCTGTGGTCTGCATTCTCTTCGGCTTCATCGTCACCAAGATGGGCATCGTCCCCGTCCTAGCCGAGAAGACCACCACGGGCCTCATCTTCCCGTACGCCTTCCTCATGGGCGGCATCCTCACCGCGCTCTTCCAGATCGTGTGGGAGATCGAGAAGAAGATCCTGCCCGGCAAGGCCAAGCACGTGCACGTCCTGATGTTCGCTTGGATGTGCGGCGCGATCTTCGCGCCCTGCGGCCTCTCCGGCAGCCTGGCCAACATCTTCGGCGAGGGCTTTGCCGTCATGATCCCCATCGGCGGTCTGAACATGTACAACGTCGGCATGGCATTCGCCCTGGGCGAGACTGTCGAGGGCCTGGTGCACCTGGGCTCCTTCCTGCTGGCTGTCTGCGGCCTCTTCGGCTGCGGCATGGGCACCTTCGCCATCTACAACGCCAAGTACGGCCGCACTCCCATCAACGAGGTCCACGCCACCATGGGCCGCAAGCTGATGGAGCGCAAGCAGAACGCACCCGCCGGCCACTAGCCAGCGGCACCGCTCGCACATGCAGGGGGCTCGCAATCGCGGGCCCCTTCTTTTGTGCCTGGAGTATGATGCCTTGGCAGCACGAAGAGGAAGAGGAGAGACGCAATGCCCAAGATCTGCCTGGTCAACATGGATTTCGCCGAGTTCGGCATCGAGGAGCGCATGGCGCGGGAGGCCGGCATCGAGCTGCTGGTGTCGCCCAACCGCGATGCAGAGAGCACCATCGCCCACTGCCCGGATGTCGACGGCATCGTGACCTCCTACGGGATCTTCCCCCGCAAGCTCTTTGCGAGCCTGCCCAAGCTCAAGGTCATCTCGCGCACCGGTGTGGGCTACGACACCATCGACGTCGAGGCCGCCACAGATTATGGCGTGGCGGTGTGCACCGCGCCCGGCTATGCCAACGAGGTTGTCTCCGACCACGCCATCGCCATGGCCCTAGGCGTGCTGAGGCGCATCAACGAGCTCGATGCAGACATCCGCAGCGGCATCTGGGACTACGCCATCCGCCGCCCGCTGGGCCAGTGCCACGGGCGCGTCTTCGGCATCGTGGGCATGGGCGCCATCGGCCGCGCCACCGCGCGCAAGGCAGCGGGCCTGGGGTTCAAGGTCATCTGCTGCTCTCGCTCGCTGGTGCCCGGCCGCCGCACGCCCGAAGGCTACGACGTGGTGCCCCTGGACGAGCTGCTGGCCAGCGCAGACGTGGTGAGCATCCACTGCGCGCTCTCCCCCGCCACCCACCACATGATCGACGAGCGCCGCCTGCGCCTCATGAAGCCCGGCGCCGTGCTCGTCAACACCGCCCGCGGCCCCATCGTCGACACACGCGCCCTGGCAGAGGCCCTCAAGGCGGGCAGGCTCTGGGGCGCCGCGCTCGACGTCTTCGAGGGTGAGCCGGTAGACACCAGGCACCCCATCTTCAGCGCACCGCACACGCTCTTCAGCGCGCATGCAGCCTACTGGAGCGAGGAGAGCGGCGAGGAGCTGCGCACCCGCACCATGCAAAGCGCCATCGACGTCGTGCTGGGCCGCAAGCCCGCCGACTGCCTCAACCCCCAGGCCCTGCAGCTGGGCTAGGCCCCGGCAGGCCAGGTTTTGGCACAGAGAAGCCCCCTCGAGGCTTGCGACGGCTTCGAGGGGGCTTGCTGTGAGGGTGCCGAGCAGCTGGGGTGCGACGCCTAGTCGAGCTCGACGCGGTAGTTCTTCTCAAACCACGCGCAGGTGTTGGGCGCGATCTTCTCGTTGACCATGTAGTACACGCTCACGTAGCGCCCATCCGGCCTGTAGCCGCTGATGTCGAGCGGGGAGGCATTCTCGACGCTCGTGCCATCGCCCGAACCCAGGCTGACGCTGCCGAGGTCGTGCTCGACGAGGTCCTTCTCGAGGGCCTTCCAGAAGCTGTCGAGCAGGCTGTAGTCCACATGCACCTCGGAGTCGTAGCCCTTCTCGTCGCTCCAACCCGTCTGCAGGACGACGTCCAATCTGGAGGATTCGACCTGCTTGATCTGGTCGAACATGGAGAGCTTGGCCTCTGTGGTGCTGAGCAGCTCGGCGAGCTCGTTGAGGATCTCCTGGCTCTCTGTGAGCGCAGGGCTGCCGCCCTCGGGGTAGCAAAGCTCGTAGTTGCGGCTGACGACGCGGCCATCCTCGAGGGTGTAGGTGAACACCACGTAGCTGTAGCCCACCACACCGTCTGTCGTCGAGGCGCCGTTGATGGCCTCGTCCGGCAGCTCCAGCAGTTCGCTGTGGATGCGCGTGAGCTCGGCGATGCTTTCATCGCTGCTGAGGATGACATCGCCGTTGATGTTGTTGAACTCGACGGCAACCTGCTTGACCTGCGACACCTGCGGCACAAAGCCCCTGATGTTGAAGACGTCGAAGGTGCAGCAGCCGGTGAAGGCCACGCAGAGCACGGCAACCGCCAGACCACCGCGCCAGGCCTTGCCGATCACGCGGGTGCTCTTGTTGAGCGCGAGCTCCGCGAAGAAGACGCCTGCAAAACCGCCGAGGATCATGAAGACGGTCATGATGCCCGCCTGGGCGTTGCTGATGTACTGCCCGCCGTCGACCAGCATGCAGAACAGGGCGATGAAGCCCACAGCCACCGCCGCGCAGGCGCCGATGACGTACTTGAAGACCACGCGCACGCCGGCGTAGGCCGCGGTGTTTCCCGCCTGCTCGAGGCTGCGCCTCTTGTTGAGCAGCAGCGCCGCAGCCAAGAAGATCACCGCTGCCAGCAGGTATGCGGCGAGGATGAGCGCGGACTGGGTATCGAGAACGAGCCCTTGGCCGAAGCTCTCCTCAGGCTGGATCACGTAGTAGAACAGCCCGCCCAGAGGCGAGGTCCACAGCGTGGCGGGCACGCCCGTCATGAGGGTGGTGCCCACGAGCATGGTCTCTGCCATGACGCGCAGGATCTCCTCCACCGTGACGATGAGCAGGTTGCCCAAGATGAACAG
>SFLO01000048.1 GCA_004553405.1 Coriobacteriaceae bacterium | reverse complement strand
CCCTCGAGCATGGCGATGCGCTCGGCGACCCTGAACATCAGGCGGCGGTAGAGCACGATGCGCAGCGCAGGCGGACAGTCCTGGGCGATGGCGGCCTGGTAGTCGCCGAAGGGCACGTAGTAGATGCGCCCGAAGCCCCCCACGGGACCCAGGGCCTCCGCTATCTCGTCGACCAGGTACTCGCTCGTGTCAGAGGTCTGCGGGCGGCCGGAGAAGTGCACGCCCACCACCACGGCGCCGCGCTTCATCAGCTTGAAGCAGGCCACGGGGCTGTCGATGCCGCTGCTCATGAGGGCGACGACCTTGCCGGCGCTGCCCACGGGCAGGCCTCCCACGGCGGGCTCCGTGTGGGCGAAGACGTAGACGTGGCCCTGGATGACGTGCACGTGCACCATGACGTCTGGGTCCTTCATCTTGACCTTCTTGTCCGGTGCGAAGCGGCACAGGTGAGCGCCCACCAGCTGGTTGAGCTGCATGGAGTCTATGGGGTAGTCGGTGTTGGAACGCCTGGCGTGGACCTTGAAGGTCTCGAACTCGCCGCAATCCATGAGCGCCAGCTCGGCGGCCCTGCAGTACTCGTCTTCCTTGCGGGCGGTGCGCCAGCCCTGCGAGACCCTCACGATGCCGGGGATCTTCTTGAGGACGGACGCCACCTCCTCGAGCTTGGCGGGATTGTCGACGACAACCAGCAGGTGGCCCGAGATGCGGCGGATCTCAGAGCAGCAGCGATAAACAGAGAGAGCCGCCTCCATGTTGCGCAGGAGACGGTTCTCGAAGATGGCGCGGTTGCGGCCCTTGAGGCCGATTTCATGGTAGTGGACCAGGCAGATGCGCTCGAACAAAGAGCGTCCCTCCTTTGGATGCTAGGCCTCGTCTGCCTCGAACGCCGCCTTGTCGTAAGAGACCTCGCCGCGGGCGATCTCCTCCATGGCGAGGGAGAGCGGCTTGCGGCCAGCGAACTCGGCGATCTCGCTCACGGACTGCAGGGCGACGGCGCGGTCGCGCTGGCCGCGCATCATGTCGTTGATATCGCGGGAGCGCTTGGAAGAGAGCGCGCAGAGCAGGTACTTGTCTTCCTCGGTCTTGTCGAGGAGCTTGTCGATACGGGGTTCCACAATGGACATGTGATGGTTCTCCTTAAACTACGTGGCCGTCTAATAGCCGACGTAAGATTGTATCACCTGCACAAGCTCCTGAGTAGCCCTTTCGAGCTCGTCGTTGACCACCACGTGGTGGTAGCGCTTGGAGGCCTCCAGCTCGCCTGCCGCGTTGGCGAGGCGCAGCGTGATCTGCTCCTCGGAATCCGTGGCGCGGCCGCGCAGGCGCTGCTCGAGCACCTCCATGCTGGGCGGGGCGATGAAGATGAGCTTGGCGTCCGGGATCTTGTCGAGCACCTGGAAGGCGCCCTGGACGTCGATCTCCAAGAAGACGGCGTCGCCCTGCCGCACGTGCTCCCTGATGGGCTCGAGCGGGGTGCCGTAGTAGTTGCCGTGCACCAGGGCGTACTCGATGAAGCCGTCTTGGGCGATGCGCTGCTCGAACTCCTCCCTGCTGAGGAAGAAGTACTCCACACCGTCTTGCTCGCTGCCGCGCGGCGCGCGGGTGGTGGCGCTGATTGAGACCCAGGAGCGGGGCAGCTGCTCGACGGCGCGGCCGAGCAGCGTACCCTTGCCGGCCCCCGCGGGGCCGGAGATGACGAAGAGCGCACCCGCCATGGCGCTAGCGGCCCAGGCGCTCGAGCAGCTCGTCGCGCTGGCGCGTGCCGAGGCCCTTGATGCGGCGGCTTGCGGAGATGTCGAGCTCCTCCATGAGCTTTGCGGCCTTGGCCTTGCCGTAGCCGGGCAGCGACTCGATGAGCATCGAGACCCTCATACGGGCGACCACGGGGTCGTCGACGTCTGCGAGGATGTCTGCGACGGTCTTCTCGCCGTTCTTGATCTGCTCGCGCAGCGCGGCGCGCGCCTTGCGGGCCTCTGCGGCCTTGGCGAGGGCCTCTTTGCGCTGTTCATCGGAAAGCTGGGGCAGTGCCATGTGTCCTCCTTTGGGATGTGCCCTCCCCTGCGGGCGGGCGTCTGTAGGGCGCCCTGCTGGGCGCGGCGTACATGCGGTGCGGGCTAGAGGCTGGCGACGATCTCCTCGAAGGCAGCCACGGGGTCTGCCGCCTGGGTGATGGGGCGGCCGATGACCAGGTGCGATGCCCCGGCCTGGAAGGCAGAGGCGGGCGTTGCCACGCGGCTCTGGTCGCCCAGCGCGGCGCCCTGGGGCCTCACGCCTGGGGTGACGATGCAGGCATCCGGGCCCAGGAGCTCCCTCATGGCGGCGGCTTCCTGCGGAGAGCAGACGATGCCGCTCAGGCCGGCCTCCTGGGCGAGCCTGGCCAGGCGCGTGACCTGCTCCAGGGGCTCGACCTCGATGCCGATGGACTCCAGAGCCGCCTGGTCCATGCTGGTGAGGACCGTGATGCCGCAGACGAGCGGGTCGGGACGGCCATCCTCGCGGCAGGCGCGGTGGGCGCCCTTGACAGCTGCCGCCATCATGTCCGCACCGCCGGAGGCGTGCACGGTGATGAGGTCTGCGCCCGCTGCGGCCATGCTCGCCGCCGCACCCTGGATCTGATGTGGGATGTCGTGCAGCTTGAGGTCGAGGAAGACCTTGAAGCCCAGCTTGTGAAGGCTGCGGATGATGGCGGGACCCACTGCGTAGTAGAGGGTCATGCCCACCTTGACCCACCGCGCATGCCCTGCGAGCTTCTCGCCGAGGACGATGGCCTCGTCTGCGCTGCAGTCCAATGCGACGATGATGCGGTCGCGCTCGCTTTCCTCACGCCAAGTCATGATCTCTGCGTCCTTTCCCACCTCGCCGCCCGTGCGGCGCACCGGTGATGTCGATAACAATAGCGCACATCGAAGGGCTCTCAGCTGCGGATGTGTCCCCTCGGTGCCCGCGTGTGTCCTTTTTTCGCGGGTGTGCGGCGCCTATGCCTGCAGGGCACCCACCAGCTCGTTGACGTCTGCCACTCCGTTGTCGATGCAGTACTGCTCGATGCCGCGCACCAGCTCCTGGCCAGCGTGCGGGTTGACGAAGTTGACCGTGCCCGCGGCGACGGCCGTGGCGCCGCAGAGCATGAACTCGATGGCGTCCTCTGCCGTCATGATGCCGCCCATGCCCAAGATGGGCACCTCGACGGCCTGGTGCACCTGCCACACCATGCGCAGAGCTACCGGCTTGACGGCCGGGCCAGAAAGCCCGCCCACCACGCGGGCCAGCTTGGGCCTGCGGGTGCGGGCGTCGACTGCCATGCCCAACAGCGTGTTGATAAGGCTCAGGGCGTCTGCGCCGGCGTCTGCCACGTGCTGCGCGATGAGGGTCACGTCGGTCACGTTGGGCGTGAGTTTGACGATGAGGGGGCGCTTGGTGGCCGCGCGGCACAGGCGCGTCACCTGGGCGGCCTGGGCCGGGTCCGTGCCGAAGGTCATGCCGCCCGCGTCGACGTTGGGGCACGAGATGTTGACCTCGTAGGCCCTCACGGCGGGCTCGTCTTCCAAGCGCTCGATGACGGCGGCGTACTCCTCGAGCGAGTGCCCGGAGACGTTGACGATGACGGGCACGTCCTGCTCGGCGAGCCACTTGAGGGGCCCTGCGCAGAAGGCCTCGACGCCGGGGTTCTGCAGGCCGATGCTGTTGAGCATGCCGCTGGGGGTCTCTGCGATGCGCGGGGAGTCGTTACCTGCCCAGGGGTCGCGCGACACGCCCTTGGTGGTCACGGCGCCCAGGGTCTTGAGATCGTAGAAGTCCGCGTACTCGCGGCCTGCGGCGAAGGTGCCGCTGGCAGTGGTCACGGGGTTTGCCATGATCAGGCCGCCGAGGTCGACCTGCAGCTTGGGCTTGACGGGAGCCATTACCACACCACCTTTGCAACATCGAAGACAGGGCCGTCAACGCAGCAGCGCTTGCGGCCGTCGACGGTCTCGACGATGCAGCTCAGGCAGGCGCCGATGCCGCAGGCCATGAGCTTCTCGAAGGATGCCTCTGTGTAGATGCCCAGCTCGAGGGGCAGCCTGACGGCGTTGCGCTCCATGGGGCCGGGGCCGCAAACGCAGATGTAGTCGTAGTCCTGGCCCTCCTGGCGCAGCAGCTCGTCGCTGATCTGGGTGCAAAAGCCGTGCAGGCCCTCGGATCCGTCGTCTGTCGAGACCAGCAGCTTGCCGCCGCTTGCCAGGGCGCTCTTGGCCAGGCGCTCGCGGCAGACCAGCCTTTCTGAGCTGGGGCCGCCCATGACGATGTCGACCGTGCAGCCGCGCGCGCACAGCTCGCGGGCCAGCAGGTTCATGGGGGCGGCGCCCAGTCCGCCGCTGATGATGAGGGCGTGGCCGGTGCCCTGGGGCATGCTCCAGCCGTTGCCGATGGGCCCCAGCACGTCGACGCGCTCGCCGATGCTCAGCGTGCTCAGCTGGCGGGTGCCCTCTCCCAGCACCTGGAAGCAGATCTCGATCGAGCCGATCTGGGGGTTGCAGTCGTAGACGCCGAAGGGCATGCGCAGCAGCTGCACGGGGTTGTCCGCCACCTTGACGTGCACGAACTGCCCGGGGCGGGCGGCCTCGCAGATGCGCGGGGCGGTGATCTCCATCACGTAGACATTGGGCGCGATGCACTCGTTGGATAGCACCTGGCCCAGCTCTTGGAACTTGATGTCCTCGTTACACAAGGTTGCTGTCTCCTCCCCTCGAGGCGGTCATGTGCCCTTAAGTCTAGTCGACTTTTGGGGGCAGTAAGCAGGCAGAGCGCAAAACGGGCTGGAAGGATGCATCCTCCCAGCCCGTGTGAGCTGCAGCTGCAGGCGGCGGCGCTACTTGAGCGTTGCGTACATCACGGCCTTGATGGTGTGCATGCGGTTCTCTGCCTCGTCGAAGACCTTCGAGCGCTTGGACTCGAAGACCTCGTCGGTGACCTCCATCTCGGTGATGCCGAACTGCTCGGCCTTCTCAGCTCCGATGGTGGTGTTGGTGTCGTGGAAGGCGGGCAGGCAGTGCAGGAAGATCGCCTCCGGCTTTGCCATCTCCATACAGGCGGAGGTGACGCGGTAGGGCTCGAGCTCTGCGATGCGCTGCTCCCAGACCTCGTCGGGCTCTCCCATGGACACCCAGACGTCCGTGTAGATGACGTCCGCGCCAGTGCAGGCCTCCTCGACGCTCTGGGTGAGGGTGATGGTGCAGCCGTTCTCTGCCGCGATGGGCGTGCAGGCGTCGACCACGTCTGCGCCCGGCATGCAGTCGACAGGACCGCAGGCGACGTAGTTCATGCCCAGCTTGGCGCAGACCACCATGAGCGAGCGGGCCACGTTGTTCTTGCAGTCGCCCATGAAGACGACGGTGCGACCCTTGATCTGGTAGTTGAAGTTCTCCTGGATGGTGAGGACGTCGGCCAGCATCTGGGTGGGGTGCCACTCGGTGGTCAGGCCGTTCCACACGGGCACGCCGGCGTTGTCGGCCAGGCACTCGACGTCTGCCTGCGCAAAGCCGCGGAACTCGATGCCGTCATACATGCGGCCCAAGACGCGGGCGGTGTCCTCGATGGACTCCTTCTTACCCATCTGGGAGGAGCCGGGGTCGAGGTAGGTCACGCCCATGCCGAGGTCCATGGCACCAACCTCGAAGGCGCAGCGGGTGCGCGTGGAGGTCTTCTGGAAGAGCAGCACGACGTTTTTGCCCTCCAGGTAGCGGTGGGGCACGCCTGCGCGCTTCATGTCCTTGAAGTTCTTGGAGAGGGCGAGCAAGTACTCGATCTCTTCGGTGCTGAAGTCGAGGAGCTTGAGGAAGCTCCTACCGCTGATGCTGACGCCCATGGGGCTCCTTTCTCGTTCGTTGCCAGGGGCGCTGACGCCCCTTCTAAACAGGCTTGGGGAGCAAGGAGCGCTCCCCAAGCAGATGCATTGCGCTATGCGGTGCGGCGCAGCGGCCCTAGAGCAGCTGGCCGTCGACCATCTTGGGCTCGCCGCCCACGTAGACGTCGGTGGCGATGCCGGTGAAGGCATGCCCCGTGAAGCCGCAGTTGCGGGCCTTGGAGGCATAGAAGTCGTCGGTGACAACCCACTCGGCGGTCGGGTCGATCAGGGTGAGGTCGGCGCGGCTGCCCGCCTCGATGCGCACGGGCTCGAGCCCCACGATGACGCGCGGGTTGACGGCCATGAGCTCAACCATGCGGCCGTAGCCGATGACGCCGGGGCGCA
>SFLO01000047.1 GCA_004553405.1 Coriobacteriaceae bacterium | reverse complement strand
CCCGAGAAGGGCATCTTCATCGCCGAGAGCCCCAAGGTCATCGACCGCGCCCTAGACGCCGGCTACGAGCCCGTGAGCCTGCTGATGGAGTCCAAGCACGTCGAGGGCCAGGCCGCGGGCATCATCGAGCGCTGCGAGCAGCGCCAGCCCGGCATCCCCGTCTACACGGGCAGCCTGGACACCCTCTGCCAGCTCACGGGCTTCAAGCTCACGCGCGGGGTGCTGTGCGCGTTTCGCCGCACGCCGCTGCCCAGCGTGGAGGAGCTGCTGGCCGGCGCGCGCCGCGTGGCCGTGCTCGAGGGCATTGTCGACCACACCAACGTGGGCGCCATCTTCCGCAGCGCCGCCGCCCTCAACATGGACGCCGTGCTCGTCACCCCCACCTGCTGCGACCCGCTGTACCGCCGCGCCGTGCGCGTGAGCATGGGCACGGTCTTCCAGGTGCCCTGGACGCGCATAGGCCAAGGCCCGCAGGACTGGCCCGCCGTCGGGCTGGAGCGCCTGCATGCGCTGGGCTTCAAGACCGCCGCCATGGCGCTGACGGACGACTCGGTCTCCATCGAAGACGAGCAGCTGCTGGCCGAGGACAAGCTCGCCGTGGTGCTGGGGACAGAAGGCGACGGCCTTGCCGCCTCGACCATCGCGTCGTGCGACTACACGGTGCGCATCCCCATGGCCCACGGGGTCGACTCGCTCAACGTGGCCGCTGCCAGCGCCGTGGCCTTCTGGGCGCTGCGGGTCTAGGGGCGCGCGGGCGGTGTTCGCCGCGCTGCTTGCGGCTGCTGCTGCGCCCGGTGAACGAGCGCCGCAGCTCAGCTCCTCTGCGCTGCCCTTCAAAAACCCCTCGCGCCGTTGGCGGCATAGGCTGCGCACGGGCCGCGCGCCACGCCTACAATCGTCGGGTTGCCTGATTCACAACGCGCGCTTTCGCGCTTGCACCAACCCGAACGGAACGCACCTCTATGGATATCGTCTCTCTCATCAACCAGGTGGACGCCTTCGTGTGGGGCCCGCCCATGATCATCTTGTTGCTGGGCTGCCACATCTACACCAGCATCCGCACCAAGTTCATCCAGCGCAAGCTGCCGCTGGCGCTCAAGCTCTCTGTCACCAGCGACGATGGCGCCCAGGGCGACGTCACCAACTTCGGCGCGATGGTCACCTCGCTGGCCTCCACGCTGGGCACCGGCTCGATCGTCGGCGTTGCCACCGCCGTGCTGGCAGGCGGCCCCGGCGCCGTGCTGTGGATGTGGCTCACCGGCATCCTGGGCATGGCCACTAAGTACACCGAGGTCTTCGCCGCCATGAAGTACCGCGTGAAGGACGTGCGCGGCAACATGATGGGCGGCGCCATGCACGTGTGGGAGCAGCGCTTCAAGCGCGAGGACGGCACCGTGCCCTGGTGGGCCAAGGTGCTGGCCATCTGGTTCGCCATCATGGCCTGCTTCACCATCTTCGGCATCGGCTCTGCGGTGCAGACCAGCGCCATCACCTCGGTGGTCAAGGCCAACTTCGGCATCGAGCCCTGGATCACCGCGGCTGTGGTGTGCGGCAGCGCCCTGCTCATCATCTACGGCGGCCTGCACTCTGTCTCGCGCATCTGCGAGAAGCTGGTGCCCTTCATGGGTGCGGCCTACATCAACGGCTGCATCTACATCATGATCTGCAACGCCGAGTACCTCATCCCCTCCATCGTCACCATCTTCGAGTGCGCCTTCACGCCCAAGGCGGCCTTTGGCGGCGCCGTGGGCAGCGGCCTGATGGTGGCCCTGCAGTTCGGCTGCGCGCGCGGCTTGTTCTCCAACGAGTCCGGCCTGGGCACCGCCCCGCTCATCTCGAGCGCTGCGGCGTCCAAGAACCCCGCCCGCCAGGCGCTGGTTGCCATGACCGGCACCTTCTGGTGCACCGTGGTCATCTGCCTGGTGAGCGCGCTGGTCATCGTCTCGACCCTCATGGCGCACCCCACCCTGGTGGCCGACTGCAACGTCACGGACGGCGCCACACTGGCTAACGCTGTCTTCGGGACCATCCCCGTGGTGGGCACGCCGGTGCTCATGCTGGGCATCCTGTGCTTTGCGTACTCCACCATCCTGGGCTGGAGCTACTACGGCGACCGCGTCACCAGCTACCTCTTTGGGCACCGCTGGGTGCCGCTGTACCTGGCCATGTACATCTGCATGGGCTTCATCGGCGGCGTGGGCGTGGGCGACATCGCCTGGACGGCCACGGACATCGCCAACGCTCTGATGGCCATTCCCAACATCATCATGGTCTTCGTCATGGCCGGCGTGGTTGCCAAGGGCACCGACTACTACGTCTACGGCGGCCACATCGACGAGCCCCAGCACGACGAGATCGTCACCCTGGAAGACAAGAGCGTCTTCCTCCGCAAGAAGGCCTAGGGGCTCAGCGCCCGCATCCGCAGTCACACGATGCGCGGCTCCGACGGAGCGTCGCGCGTCTGGGGCAGCACAGGGAGGTTGTTGTGCACGCAGAACAAGGGGAGCGCAAGGTCGCCTTCATCATGGGGGCGGGCAAGGGCAGCGGGCTGGGCTGCTTTGTGGCCTGCGCGTTTGCGCGCGCGGGCTGGGACCTGGTGCTGGCCGGCCGTAGCAAGAGCCGCCTGCGCGACGCCGCTCACGACGTGCAGCAGCTGGGCGCCAGCGCGCTGGTGCTGCCGCTCGAGCTGGGGCGCGATGGCGGCGAGCAGGCTGCCGAACATGCGGTGCAGCAGGCGCTGGAGCGCTTTGGGCGCATCGACGCGCTGGTCAACGCCTCTCAGGCAGCCAAGGTGGGGGACAGCCTCGAGCACTGCAAGCCGGCCGACCTGGAGCTGGCCTTGGACAGCGGTGTGTACGCGGCCTTCCTGCTGATGCGCGCCTGCTTTGAGCCGTTGCGCGAGAGCGGCGGCACGGTCGTCAACCTCACTAGCGCCGGTGCTGCCGCCGGGCAAGAGGGTCTAGCGCTGCTGGCGGCGTCGAAGGAGGGCCTGCGCGGCATGAGCCGCGTGGCAGCCGCCGAGTGGGAGCATTATGGAGTCGCCGTGCACTGCATCGACCCCCAGGCAGCAACCCCCGCCTGGCTCAAGTGGGCCACCGAATACACCCAGACGGCCGGAGAGCTCGCCGCGGGCGCATCCAACGCAGCGGGCTGCGAACGAGAATCCGGTGCCGGAGCGCGCAGCGCCGATGCCACAGGTGCCAAAGCCGCAAGCGAGGCTCAAGCCAGTGCCGAAAATGCCCTCCAGCAGCTTTCCACCACCCTCGAAACCCCCGAATCCTTCGCCACCCGCTGCGTCGAGCTCTGCACCCGGTAGACAGCCGCACCTCGTGCGTCACCCAACCCCTCCGTCATCTTGAGCGGAGCGGCGCAGTACCCCCCACTTCGTCATCTTGAGCGGAGCGGCGCAGCCGCGGAGTCGAAAGATCCCCGGGAGAGCCGCAACAACTGTGGCCGTGTCCACCGGGCTCATCTGCGCCCAGTAGAGTCGCTTGCGTCTGCGCCTGACTCTTCAAGCAGGGCGTGCCTGGGCGCTTGCCCCCCTCGTCTCGACTATGCGAATACGCGTTGCGCCTCGCAGTGGCCGCGCGAAGCGCGAAAAAGCGATGCCCGGGGCTAACGGGTGCCCCGGGCATCGGCGTGCTCAGCGCGCTAGGCGCCTCTTGGAAGCGTGCTTCTTACTTGAACTTGCAGAGGGCCAGCGCAGCGGTGCCTGCAAGGCCGATGACGCACATCACACCGCCTGCGAACATCCAACCGGTCATGTCCGGGCCCAGCAGCATGGGAACCAGCCAGGTGCCCAGGAACTGCCCGAGACTCTGGACGAGCATGAGCATGCCCATGCCGATGGACATG
This sequence comes from Coriobacteriaceae bacterium, assembly GCA_004553405.1. GTDB lineage: Bacteria > Actinomycetota > Coriobacteriia > Coriobacteriales > QAMH01 > W2P13-069. Next base: position 2,384 of record SFLO01000047.1, on the reverse strand, counting down.
AGCTCGGGGCGGCCGAGCACGTTGATGTAGGACGTGAGGCACATGACCGGGCCGCCAAGACCGATGAGGCCCATGACGATGGCGCCCGCCCACATCAGGGGGCCGGTCTGGGTGAGCAGGATGAACGAGCAGGGGCCCATCACAACCAGCGCCAGCAGGTAGAGCGGCTTGCAGCGCCCCATCTTGTCGGACAGCGTGCCGAACAGCGGCGAGGAGATGACAGCCAGCAGCATGGGCAGGGTGCTGATGAAGCCGGAGAGCGTGGGGTCGACGCCCTGCTGCTGCATGAAGGTGGGTGCAAAGCCCAGCACGGCCATCAGCGTCATGTTGAAGACGAGGAAGGCGACGAAGAACAGCAGGATGTTGGGCTTGAAGAGCTCGCCGTAGCTGACCTTCTCCTCGGAAGCTGCCGCTTGGGCCGCGGTCTCGATTGCATCAGCTCCGCCGGAGGGGAACTTGACGAGGACGGCCACGATCACTGCGCACAGGACGGCGACGCCGGCGTAGATGACCCACACGCCCACAAAGCCGGTGGCGGAGTAGAGCGTGGGCGTCACAACGCCGCCGAGCACAGAGCCCAGGCACACCCACAGGGCCCAGATGCCGGTGGCAGAGCCGATCTTGTCCGGCGCGACGTACTTCTGGACGGCCAGGGGGCCGCAGATGGTGACGAAGATGAACGCGACGCCCTCGATGGCGCGCGAGACGATGAGGACGGTGCCGTTGCCGGCGAAGGCGCCGATGAGCGAGCCAAGCGCCACAACAGCTGCTGCGGCGAGCAGCATGGTCTTGGGACCGAACTTCTTGGCCAGGGCGCCGGTAGGCAGGGCCAAGATGATGCCGACGAAGGTGAAGATCGACATCAGCCACGATGCCGATCCGGCGTCCATGCCCATGTTCGTCATGATGTCGCCCATGACGACGGGTACCTTGAACTGGATCGTCGCAATAGCAGTGCCGAACAGGAGCATGGCCACGGCGATCAGCGCCCAGTTCCCGTATCTCTTTTCGGTGTTCATGGTGCTCCCTTCTGTGAGTGTGGGCTGGGGCAGGGGCTTGCGCTTGGGCCGCGAGCCGTGCTCGAAGGCGCAGCAGCCCAAGACCCGCCCCAGCGGGGTCTGATTCAAACGTGCGTGCATGGAGCAGGCAGAGAGGTCGGCCGGGGAGCTTGGAAGAGCGGGAACCCGGCCGACCCGCTCACCCTGCGTCTAGAGAGCTGCGATGTTGTCTTGGAGGACCTCGAAGCGCTCACCGCCGGGTCCGCGGAAGAACATGATGTTCAGCTGGGTGCCGGCGTCGCCGAAGGTGGTGAAGAGGTCGGCGTCTTGCGGCTGGAGCGGGCGGTCGAACTCCAGGGGCGGGTCGAAGGGGCCCGCCTCGATCTGTACGCCCTTGCCGGCAAGGTGGGCGACGAAGGCATCCATGTCCGCAACGCGCAGGGCCAGGTGGTTGAGGCAGCCCGCCGCAGCATCGCAGGTGGACTTGTCCTCGCATTCGAGCAGCTCGAAGGCAGTGCCCATACCTCTCATCCAGGCCATCTTGAGGGGCTTGTCGCCCTCCATCGCATCTGACCTGAACATGAGCCTGCAGCCCAGGACGTCTTCGTAGAACGCTATCGACTCCTCGATGTCACGGCAGTAGATGCCTGCATGTTGAAGAGTAAGCTCCATCTCGGTGCTCCCTTCTGCCGCCTGCTGCGTGCGGGCGGCTCGGTGGCAGGACGGGGCGCGTGCGCTGCCCTGCCGATGGGGGAAGAGGGGGATGCGGCGCTGTCACGCACCGCCGCACCCCCGCGGGTCAAACCGGCTTGCTAGCCCTGGTCGCTGGAGGTGGCGGCCATGACCTCGGCCACCGTTGCGTTCTTCATGCGCAGCTCGCTGATGCACATGACGCTGGCGTCGAACTCCGTGACGCTCGAGACGTCGCCTTCGTAGACGTTGTCCGTGCCGGTGCGCGGCTTGGTGAGCTGCAGCGCCTTTTCGGCGTCGTAGGGGATCAGCTGCTCCTTGGGCGGGTTGGGCTTGGCGATCCAGTTGGGCTTGGTCAGGCTCGGGTCGGGCATGGTCTCGATCTTGCTGAGGTCGCCGTACTTGGCCTTGAGCTCGTCGATGGGCCCAAAGTCCAGGGCGCGCATGGGGCAGGATGCCACACACAGCGGCAGCTGGCCCTTCTCCAAGCGGTCGATGCACATGGTGCACTTGCTCATCTTGGTGCCCGGCTCGTCGCTTGCGAACTTGGGTGCGCCGTAGGGGCACGCCTCGAAGCACTTGCGGTCGCCCTTGCACTTGTCGGAGTCGACCAGCACCGCGCCGAACTTGTCCTCCTTGATGATGGCGTCGTTGTCGCAGGCCGCCACGCACACGGGGTTGCTGCAGTGGCCGCAG
>SFLO01000046.1 GCA_004553405.1 Coriobacteriaceae bacterium | reverse complement strand
TGCCCCCTCCACGAGAGGGTGCTGGGCCTTCTGCTGGAGAAGGGCGATACAGAGCGGGCCGGGAGGGTCATGGACGTCTTCTGCGCAGACGACCACTGCGAGTCGTGGCTGCGCGAGTGCGGCTGGGAGCTGCTCGACCGCGGCGAGGTGCGCCTGCTCGAGGAGCTCTTCAAGCGCTGCCGCGAAGGCACGCTCGAAGGTGATGCCAAGCTCATGGCGATCAGGTCGTGGCTGTGCGGGATGCTGGGAGACCAGCGCGAGTCGCTCTTCTACGCGCGGCGCGCTATGGAGCTTGTGCCGGCGGGGCAGGCGGGCGACGACGGGCTGGGCGGCTCCCGGCTCATGGCCTACCTCTCGCTGCTCGCCTTCTCCCAGGGGGCGCCCTCGGTGTGCGCGAAGGGGCGCTACGGCCCAGACGAGCTGGAGTCGGCGTCGGACTTCCTCGCGGCGGTGGTCGACCTTTGCGAGGAGGAGGAGCTGGTGCGCAGCTTCGGGGTCCTCGAGGGAAGGCTCGCCCCCTCGTCGCGCTCGCGCCGCAGGGAATCGGGTGCTGTGCCCTCCCCAGAGAGGGAGGAGGCCATCGAGACCCTCCTGACGGGTTGCAGCGAGCGCTTCCAGGGGACGTCTGCCTTCAGGCTCGCGCTGCACATGCTCTCGTTCATCGACAGCGTCAGGGTGAGAAACGCCGTCCACGAGGTGGGCTGCGGCGTGCTCATCATGCTGCGAAAGAGCGGCATCAACAGCTTCACCCAGAGCGCCTTGGTCTGCGACCTCTGGCGCGGGGGCTTCTTCGGCGTCACCAACCGCAGCGCGGACTTCCGCGACTCCAAGCTCATGGACACCGCGGGCATCTTCCTCTCCAAGCTCACCATGCTCTCGGGCAAGGAGGCAGCGGCGATCCCCTGGGATGCGGGCTCGCCGTCGTTGCCTGTCGCTCCCGTGCCCAAGAAGGCGTCATCTAAGCGACTTCCCTCGACGAAGGTTTCTGCCGAGCGCGTGCCGATCGTCAACGTGAGCCTCTTCGGCGGGCTCGACGTGGTGGTGGGCGAGCGCTACATCCCCGAGAACAAGTGGTCGCGGCGCGGGTTGCAGCTCTTCGCGATACTCGTGCTCTACCAGGGCAGGGACGTCTCGCGCGAAACGATCTTCGCCCAGCTGTGGCCCGAGCTGCCGCGCAAGCGCGCTCTGGACAACTTCTACAACGCCTGGAGCCGCGTGCAGGCCCTGTTGGGGGAGGGTCCCTACCTGTCGCGCAGGGGCGAGTTCTGCTGCATCAACAGCAGGTTCGTGCAGTCTGACGTGGCGGAGTTCGACCAGCTCGCGCGCCGCCTCCTCACAGAGCGCGACGAGGCGGGCACGCTGCTCGACATCTACGCGCGCATGGAGGCCATCTACCGCGGGGGCCTGCTGCCCGGCGAACAGGGAAACGAGTTCATCGACGGTCAGCGGGTGCGCTTCCGCTCCGTTTTCGTCGACAGCATGATCACCGCGGCGCACAGGAGTCTCGAGGCGGGGGACGCGCGCATGGCCCTGTGGTTCGCGCGCAAGGCCATAGACGAGGATTCCCGGAGAGAGGACGTCTACGCCGCTCTCATCAAGGCGCAGATCGGTGCTGGGCAGCGCTGCTCGGCGATACGCACATACTTCCAGCTTAGAGCCTACTTGAGAGATGAGCTCGGGCTCGACCCGTGCGCGGAGGTGCAGATGCTCTACAACCAGCTCATCGCAAGCGATCCCTCCCTGCTCAAGCTCGGTCCCGAGACCTTCTCGCTGTGACGGGCTTGCTGCGCCCTTTGCACGACACTGCACCCCTGCCGATACCGAATCGTTAGGGGTGCTGTGCTAGAGTGATGGGTACCTCTGTACTCATCAGGAAAGAATGGACTATGGCAAACTTTTTCACCAAGCTCTTGTCCCTCGGATCGGATCGCCAGCTCAAGGAGTTCAAGGCCCAGGTCAACATCGTCAACTACCTTGAAGACGAGATGAAGGCCCTCAGCGACGAGGAGCTCCGGGCAAAGACCGACGAGTTCCGCCAGCGCCACAGCAACGGCGAGACCCTCGACGAGCTCCTCCCGGAGGCCTTCGCCGTGGTCCGCGAGGCATCTGTGCGCACCACCGGCATGCGCCACTTCGACGTGCAGCTCATCGGCGGCATGGTGCTCCACAAGGGCCAGATCGCCGAGATGCGCACGGGCGAGGGCAAGACCCTGGTCTCCACCCTGGCCGTCTACCTCAACGCCCTCCCCGGCAACGGCGTGCACGTGGTCACGGTCAACGACTACCTCGCCAAGCGCGACTCCGAGTGGATGGGCCGCATCTACCGCTTCCTCGGCCTGACCGTAGGCCTGCTCCAGAACAGCACCCCCGCCCCCTTGCGCAAGCTCGCCTACGAGGCAGACGTCACCTACGGCACCAACACCGAGTTCGGCTTCGACTATCTGCGCGACAACATGGTCACCTCGGCCGACAAGCGCGTTCAGCGCGGCCACAACTACTGCATCATCGACGAGGTCGACTCCATCCTCATCGACGAGGCCCGCACCCCGCTCATCATCTCCGGCCAGGCCTCCAAGGCCAACGACCTCTACAACGCCTTCGCCAAGGCCGTCCGCAAGCTCAAGGTCGAAGAGGACTTCGACATGGACGAGGCCAAGCGCACCATCTCTGCCAACGAGCAGGGCCTGGCCAAGGTCGAGTCCTTCCTGCACATCGACGACCTCTACGCAGACCTCTCCGGCCAGCTCTCCAACCACCTCCAGCAGGCGCTCAAGGCGCAGTTCCTCTTCAAGAAGGGCGTCGACTACATCGTCGTCGACGGCGAGGTCAAGATCGTCGACGAGTTCACCGGCCGCATCATGGAGGGCCGCCGCTACAGCGAGGGCCTGCACCAGGCGATTGAGGCCAAGGAGGGCGTGCTCATCAGGGCCGAGAACCAGACCATGGCCACCATCACCCTGCAGAACTACTTCCGCCTGTACGGCAAGCTCTCCGGCATGACCGGCACCGCCAAGACCGAGGACGCCGAGTTCCGCGACATCTACAAGCTCGAGGTCCAGATCGTGCCCCCCAACCGCCCCGTCATGCGCGAGGACCTGCCCGACCTGGTCTACCGCACGGTCGAGGCCAAGTTCAACGCAGTGGTCGAGGACGTGCTCGAGCGCCACGCGCGCCAGCAGCCCTGCTTGGTGGGCACCGTCTCCATCGAGAACTCCGAGAAGCTCTCCGCCCTCTTCAAGAAGAGGGGCATCCCCCACGAGGTCCTCAACGCCAAGCAGCACGAGCGCGAGGCCAAGATCGTCGCTCAGGCCGGCCGCGCAGGCGCCGTCACCATCGCCACCAACATGGCGGGCCGCGGCACCGACATCCTGCTCGGCGGCAACCCCGAGTTCCTCGCCGAGGACATCCTGCTCGAGAAGGGGGTCAACCCCGAGGAGGCCACAGAGCTGCAGAGGGCAGACGCCCTCGAGCAGGCCAAGGCCATCTGCGACGCCGAGGCCGAGGTTGTGCGCGCTGCCGGCGGTCTGGCCGTCATCGGCACCGAGCGCCACGAGTCCCGCCGCATCGACAACCAGCTCCGCGGCCGCTCCGCCCGTCAGGGCGACCCCGGCTCCGCCCAGTTCTACCTCTCGCTCGAAGACGACCTCATGCGCCTCTTCGGCGGCGACCGCATGGACAAGATCGGCGCCATGATGCTCAAGACCGAGCTCGGCGACGACATGCCCATCCAGGCCAAGATGGTCACCAAGGGCATCGAGGGCGCCCAGCGCCAGGTCGAGTCCATGCACGCCAGCGCCCGCAAGCACGTGCTCGAGTACGACGACGTCATGAACCGCCAGCGCTCTGCTATCTACGAGGAGCGCAACTCCATCCTCGACGGCAAGGAGTACGGGGAGCGCGTTCCCGCCCTCATCGAGCAGGTCGTCAACGAGCGCGTTGCCGAGTTCTGCGCCTCCAGGGCCGCCGATGAGTGGGATATGGACAGCCTGCAGAACTGGCTCGACACCCTCTGCGGCGCCGACGTGATCGTCGCCTCGGAGCTCAGCTGCAACGAGGACGCCCTGCGCATGTCCGAGCTCCTCATCGAAGCCCTGGGCGAGCTCTATGCCTCCAAGAAGGAGAGCATGCCCGAGGAGGCCTTCGACAAGGCGGAGAACTTCGTCATGCTGCGCGTCATCGACACCCGCTGGATGGCGCACCTCTCCGAAATGGACTACCTCAAGGCCGGCATCGGCCTGCGAGCCGTCGGCCAGCGCGACCCCCTGGTCGAGTACAAGGAAGAGGCCTTCAGCGCCTTCGGCATGCTGGTGAGCAACATCTACGAAGACTTCCTGCGCACCATGTTCCACCTCCAGATCAACATCGAGGTGCGCGCCGAGGACAACGAGTCCGAAGCCGAGAGGCAGGTCATGGGAGACGGCTCCAAGAACAGCCGCAACAGCGTCTTCTACTCCGCTGCCAGCCAGGACGAGGCCGCTATGGCGGCCATGGCCCGCGCCAAGGCCAAAAACGATGCACGCAAGGCCCAGCAGCTCTCTGAGGGCAAGCTCGCCAAGGCAACAGACGCAGTTGCGGGCGAGAAGCTCGAGGAGTCCGGCAGCGCCAAGGGCCAGACCTTCGTCAAGGACAAAAGCGACCCCTTCGCCACCGCCGGGCGCAACGACCCCTGCCCCTGCGGAAGCGGCAAGAAGTTCAAGAACTGCTGCGGCAAGAAGAACTGAGAGCGCACTTGAAAGAAAGAGGGGCGGGCTTGCCGTGGGCGCCCGCCCCTCTGCGTTTCCCATCCGCGCCAACCGAGGACTGAGATGATCGAGAACCACGAACAAGAGCTTTCCGCACTGCGCCAGCGCATCGAGACGATCGGCGGCTACCTCCACATCGATGACAAGCGCCTCCAGCTCCAAGAGCTCGAGGAGCTCTCCGCCCAGCCCGGCTTCTGGGATAACCAGCAGCAGGCCCAGGGCGTGATGAGCCAGGCCGCCACCCTCCGCGACGAGATAGCCGAGTACGACCGAGCCTCCTCTGCCCTCGAAGACGCCGAGCTCGCCAACGAGCTCGCCCTTGAAGACGACGACGAGGACATGGCGGCAGAAGTCGTGTCGAGCATCGCCTCCCTCACCAAAGCCGCAGACAGCATGGAGCTCTCGAGCTGGTTCGACGGCGAGTTCGACCACGGAGACGCCGTCGTCTCCATCAACCCCGGCCAAGGCGGCCTCGAGGCCCAAGACTGGACCGAGATGCTCTTCCGCATGCTCACTCGCTACTGCGAGCGCAAGAAATGGAAGGTCACCCTCAACGACGTCGTGCCCGGCGAGGGCATCGGCCTCGACCGCGCCACCTTCACCGTCTCCGGCCGCAACGCCTACGGTATGCTGCGCAGCGAGATGGGCGTCCACCGCCTAGTGCGCATCAGCCCCACAGACCAGCAGAAGCGCCGCCAGACAACCTTCGGCGGCGTCGAGGTCATGCCCGTCCTCCCCGACGACGTCGAGGTCGACATCCGCCAAGAAGACCTCCGCATCGACGTCTACCGCTCCAGCGGACCCGGCGGCCAGTGCGTCAACACCACCGACTCCGCCGTCCGCATCACCCACCTCCCCACCGGGACAGTCGTGACCTGCCAAAACGAAAAGTCCCAGATCCAAAACCGCGAGACCGCCATGAAGATCCTGCGCGCTCGCCTCTACCAACTCGAGCTTCAAAAACGCCAAGAGCAAGTCGATGAGCTTCGCGGCCCCAAGCACGAGATAGGCTTCGGCCACCAGATCCGCAACTACGTCCTCTATCCCTACCAGCTCGTCAAAGACCTCCGCAGCGGCATCGAGACCGGCAACGTCGATGCCGTCCTCGACGGCGATATCGAGGAGTTTGTCGTCGGCTACCACCGCTGGCGCGTCGGAGGGGCCTGAGCACCCCCGCTGCCGGCTCCGACCTCCAGTCACGGCACTCCAGGCCGCTCCCTCCGGCCGTCACCGGCATCAGGGGCACTCGGGCCCCTCCGAGCCCAACAAAGGCCTGAGCACCCCCGCTGCCGGCTCCGCGAATTCTGAAAGTCCTCTCTGCGGGCCGTGCGGGCTGCGCTTACAATCGCGGGGTCTACCTTCGAGAGAGAGGACTCGTCGTGACTAACAGTCCCGCCGATATCCAGGCGCGCGCCACCAACATGCGCGTTAACATCATCAAGATGCTGCACGAGGCAGGCAGCGGCCATCCGGGCGGCAGCCTCTCTGCAGCAGACATCGTCGCCACCCTCTACTTCGGTGGTGTCATGAACGTCAACCCCGATGACCCCAGCGACCCCTCCAGGGACCGCTTCATCCTCTGCAAGGGCCATGCGGCACCCGTGCTCTATGCCGCCCTGGCCGAGCTGGGCTACATCCCCGAAGAGGAGCTC
>SFLO01000045.1 GCA_004553405.1 Coriobacteriaceae bacterium | reverse complement strand
ACCGTCTTGGGCGGGACGCGCGCGGCGATGACCTCTTCCCACACCTCCTGCTCAAAGGGCAAGACGGTGGAAAGCGCGCCCATGAGCACCACGTTGGTGGACTTGGGGCTGCCGGCCTCGCGAGCGATGCTGCCGGCGGGGATGGCCACGGCGCCCAGCTCCTGCAGGCGCTCGTGCACGTCCTGGGGCATCTGCGCTGCGCCGATCTTGACGGGAACGGGCTCGATCTGCTCGTCGTTGACGAACAGCGCGCCACCCTCCTTGAGGAACTGCTGGTTGCGCAGGGCCTCGACGGCCTCGAAGGAAACGACGACATCTGCGCAGCCCTCGTCTGCGATCATGGTGTGGACCTCGCGGCCCATGCTCACCACGGTCTGGACGCTGCCGCCACGCTGCGACATGCCGTGGATCTCTGAGATCTTGACATCGTAACCGCTGGCAGCCGCGGTCTTGGCCAGCAGGTCGCCCGCCAGGATGGTGCCCTGGCCACCAACGCCCACCAGCAAGACGATGCTGTTGTCCATGGTCTGGGTGTTCTCCATGATTAGTCCTCCCTGCTCTTGATGCAGCCGAAGGCGCAGCTCTGCACGCACTGGTTGCAGCCGATGCAGCTCGTGGGATCGACCACGGCGCAGCCGTCTGCGTCCTTGCCCAGGGCGGGGCAGCCCAGCTGCACGCACACGCCGCAGGCCTTGCACTCATGCACCTCGACGGGCTTGTTGCGGGTGCGGTCGATCAGGCGGCAGGGGCTCTTGAAGATGAGCACGCTCAGCGTGTCTGCGGCCTGGGTGGCTTCCTTGAGGTTGCGGCGCACCTCCTTGAGGTTCTGGGCGTCGACCACGCGCACGTCCTCCACGCCGATGGCGCGGCACAGGGCCTCGATGTCGAGGTCCTTGCCCTGGGGCACATCGAGCGGGGCTTCTTTTGGGCGGACTCCATGAGCGTGACGCCGTTGCAGGGGTTGCCCTGGCAGCCGGTCATGGCGGTGGTGCGGTTGTCGAGAATGCACAGGGTGCCGGCGCCGCCGTTGTAGACGGTGCCCAGCAGGCTGGTGATGCCGCTGTGGGCGAAGGTGGAGTCGCCGATGACGCCCACCACGGGACGGCCGATGCGCGCGGGCACGCCGGCGAGCTCCATGCCGTGCGCCATGGACAGCGACGCACCCATGTCGATGGTGGAGTGAACGGCGCTCAGCGGCGCCATGGCGCCCAGGGTGTAGCAGCCGATGTCACCCGTGACGGTGGCCTTGAGGCGGCGCAGCTCGGCAAAGACCAGGCGGTGCGGGCAGCCGGCGCACAGGGCGGGCGGGCGCGGCGGGAGGCCCTGGGCGGCCTTTGCGTGGGCGGGCTCGGCGATGCCGAAGGCAGAGCGGATGCGGCCCGGGGTCATCTCGCCGTCTGGCGGCAGCGGGTGGCCGGCAGGCTGGGCCAGCTGAACGCCCATGGCTCGCACGCGCAGCTCGAAGAAGTCGCAGGCCTCCTCGACCACATAGCACTCCTCGACGCTGGCCGCAAAGGCGCGGATCTTCTCGGGCGGCAGGGGCCAGGACATGCCCAGCTTGAGGGTGGAGGCGTTTGGCAGGGCCTCGCGCACGTTTTCGTAGCAGGCTCCGCTGCAGATGATGCCCATCGCGGTGCCGCGCATCTCGACGCGGTTGAGCGGGGTCTCCTCGGCAAAGGCGGTGAGCTCGCGGGTGCGCTCGTCGACCACCAGGCGGCGGCGCTTGGCGTTGGCCGGCACCATGACCCAGCGCGAGGCGTCGTTGGCATAGGGCTTGGGCTCGAGCAGCGCGCGCTCGCGGCCGCACTCGACGAGCGTCTTGGTGTGGGCGATGCGCACGGTTTCGCGCAGGAAGACGGGGGTGTCGAAGTCCTCGCTGATCTTGAAGGCCTCCTGCACCATGGCGTGAGCCTCGGCCGAGTTGGAGGGCTCGAGCATGGGGACGCGGGCAAAGGCAGCGTAGTTGCGGCTGTCCTGCTCGTTTTGTGAGGAGTAGATGGAGGGGTCGTCTGCGGCCAGAATCACCAGGCCGCCGTTGACGCCGGCGTTGCAGACACTCATCAGCGGGTCTGCCGCCACGTTGACGCCCACGTGCTTCATGGTGACCAGGGCGCGCACGCCGCCCATGGCGGCGCCGATGCCCACCTCGAGGGCGACCTTCTCGTTGGGCGCCCACTCGCAGTAGACGTCTTCATGTTTGGCGAGGTTTTCCAGGGTCTCTGTGGAGGGCGTGCCGGGATAGCCGACGCCCACGGCCACGCCGCACTCCCAGGCGCCCTGCGCGATCGCCTCGTTGCCGGAAAGCAAAACCTTAGTCAACTCGATACTCCCTTATGCGTTGTTCTCGCGCGCCACCAGGTTCTCTGCGTTGTAGAGCTTGCGCAGGGCGACCTTGTCGATCTTGCCGGTGGCGTTGCGGATGACGTGGTCGAAGATGATCTTGCGCGGGCGCTTGTAGCGCGGCAGGTCGAGGCAGAAGGCGTCGATGTCCTCTGCGCTCACCTTGCCCTCGTAGTCCGGCTTGAGCTCGACGATGGCAGCGGAGATCTCTCCCAGGCGCTGGTCGGGCAGGCCGATGACGGCGACGTCCTTGATGGCCGGGTGCGCTGCCATGAAGGCCTCGATCTGCACGGGGTAGATGTTCTCGCCGCCCATGATGATGACGTCCTTCTTGCGGTCGACCAGCCAGTAGAAGCCGTCCTCGTCGCGCTCGGCGATGTCGCCGGTGAGCAGCCAGCCGTCGACCAGGGTCTCCTCGGTGGCCTGGGGGTTGTTGTAGTAGCAGCTCATGAGCGTAGGGCCCTTGACGCAGAGCTCGCCCAGGGCGGGGTTGCCCTCTTGCACCGCGCCGTCCGGCCCGATGAGCTTGGCCTCGCAGCCGTAGCCGGGGATGCCGATGGCGCCCACCTTGTGGATGTTCTCCATGCCCAGGTGCACCACGCCGGGGCCCATGCTCTCGGAAAGGCCGTAGTTGGTGTCGTAGTCGTGGTGGGGGAAGTACTCCTTCCACTTGGCCACCAGCGACTTGGGCACGGGCTGGGCGCCGATGTGCATGAGGCGCCACTGATCGAGCTGGTAGTCCTCGATCTTGAGCCTGCCCTCCTCGAGCGCCAGCAGGATGTCTTGCGCCCAGGGCACCAGCAGCCAGCAGATGGTGCAGCGCTCGTCGCTCATGGTCTGGAAGATGGTCTGCGGGGTGACGCCACGCAGCAGCACGCTGCGCGAGCCCACCAGCAGGCCGCCGAGCAGGTGGATCTTGGCGCCGGTGTGATACAGCGGCGGGATGCACAGGAAGACGTCGTCGTGCGTGGTCTTGTGGTGCTCCTTCTCCATGCGGGCGGCGTGCACGATGGATGTGTGGTCGTGCAGGATGGCCTTGGGGAAGCCCGTGGTGCCGCTCGAGAAGTAGATGGCGGCGTCCTCGTTGTCATCGAGGGGGATCATCGGGTCTGCGCTGGAGGTGTTGGCGGTGAGCTCCGCGTAGTCCTCTGCGAAGGTGGGGCAGTCCTTGCCCACGTAGAGCAGCATGCGGCAGAGCTCCAGGCCGGGCAGCGCGTCTTCCACACGGCCCACGAACTCCGGCCCGAAGAGCAGCACGTTGGCCTCGGCGATGCCCAGGCAGTACTTGATCTCGTCTGCGGTATAGCGGAAGTTGAGGGGTACGGCCACGGCGCCGGTCTTGAGGATGCCGAAGTAGATGGGCAGCCACTCGAGGCAGTTCATGAGCAGGACGGCGACCTTGTCGCCCTTGCCCACGCCGCGCTCCAAGAGCAGGTTGGCCAGGCGGTTGGCCTTCTCGTCGAAGACCTTCCAGGTGATCTCGCGGCGGTACGGTGTGGGGTCGGTGTGCTCGACTAGGCGGTAGTCGCGCCAGGTGACGCGGCGCTCCTCCTGGATCTGGGGGTTGACCTCGACGAGCGCCACCTCGTCGCCGAACTGGGCGGCGTTGCGGCGGAGATAGTCTGTGATAGGCAAAGCTAACGCTCCCTCCCTAGGGAATTGCAACCCGTAGATGATACCAGTAATGCCTGGAAGGGAGCGTATTCCTTAGAGGGGCTTGCGCTGGAAGAGCATCTCGAAGGTGCCGATCTGCAGGGTGGAGCCGCTGGAGAGCGGGGCCTGGTCGACCACGGCGCCGTTGACCCAGGTGCCGTTGAGCGAGCCCTCGTCGACGATGCGCGCGGAGTCGCCCGTGATGGTGATGGTGGCGTGCAGGCGCGAGACGGTCATGTTGTTGAGGAAGAGGTCGCACGAGGGGTCGCGCCCGATGCTGAAGGAGCCTTCCCTCATGGCGAACTCCTGGCCGTTGTAGGGGCCCTTGACCACCTTGAGCACGGGGATGCTGGAGGCGGCGGCGGGTGCGGCCACGGGCTCGAAGGCCTCTGTGGCACCCGTGAGGGTGAAGCCGCAGCGGGGGCAGCAGGCGATGCCGGGGGCGAGCGGCTCGTTGCAGATAGGGCAGGTTGCGCTCATCGCTTCCTCCAAACGTGTGTGTTCGCTACAGGAACAGGCTACTCCAAACCCAGGGCGCGGGCGCCGACAAAGTCGTGCACATCCCTGAGGTAGCCCTCGAGGCCGAGCTCTGCGGGGCTGTGGTAGCCGGGGTCCTGCAGGGCGGGGGCCACCTGGCCGGCCTCCATCAGCTGCTGGGTGTACTCGTCGAGCTTGAGGACCTCGACGTTGAGGCGCTCGTTGAGGAAGCGCCCCACCTCGGGCGCCATGTTGGGCGCCACGATGAAGAAGCGGGCCGGACCTTCCGGCACAGCGTAGCAGGCCTCGTCGAAGCTGCAGCCGATCATGAAGATGCGGCTTGCCTCGCAGGCGGCCTGGAGCTCGTCGAAGAGCTCGGCGCTGCCGGGGCCGTAGAGCAGCATCATGGCGAGCTTCATGCTCTGGTCCTCGATGGTGAGATCCGGGAAGATCCTCCCCTTGTCGTCTTCGAGCTCTGCGTGGGCCTCGAGCCACATGAGGACCTCGCCCACGTTGTCTGTGGAGGTTACGACCAGGCACTCGTCGTTGCCGGTGCGCACCACGCCCACCATGTCGATGACCTCGCCCTGGCTGGACAAGATCATGCCCTGAGAGATCCCGAAGAGCTGGTCGAAGGACTCCATGCTGCCGGAGTACATCGTGCGCACGAAGCGCGGGGCGTCGGCCCCCACGATGCGGATGGTGCCGGCCATGGAGAGGTCGACTGCGTACACGGTGCTGCCGTTGGTGCTGTTGTTCGTCACTTCTATCACACGTTCCTTGCTGCGTCCTTGCGGATGGTTTCTTCCATGTTCTCGTCGATGACCTCGCCGTGCTCGCCGCCGGCGCGGCTCACCTCGATGGCCTCGACGTTGAGCACTGTGTCGGCCACGCAGTCGTCGCCGGTGAACCAGCCCACCAGGCGGCAGACCGAGGTCCACACAGAGCTTAGGGCCCAGGGCCTGCCCACGCGCTCCTTGGCCACCAGCGGGGCCGACGCCACGGCTATCTCGCCCTGGCGCCAGGTGATGGTGCCCACGCGCGCGCCCTCCTCCGCGCCATCCGGCAGGTCGATGAGGGCGATGTCGATCGAGATGTCGCCGTCGTAGTCGAGCGCCGGGGCGCTCACGTCCTCTGCCACACCGGCGTCCACGGTGCGGTTGAGGTAGCCGCTCACGGGAACTTGCGCCAGCACCTCGTCTGCCGAGGCCAGCTTGAAGCTGCGGTAGTGGTCGAAGCCCCAGTTGAGCAGGCGGTAGCAGTCCGTGAAGCGCTGGCCCTCGTCTGCGCAGCCCAGCACCACGGCGTAGAGCTCCATGCCGTCCTTCTTGGCAGCGCTCGACAGACAGTAGCCCGCCTTGCCCGTGTAGCCGGTCTTGACGCCGATGCACGGGTCCCAGGTGTTGAGCAGCGAGTTCGTCGAGCGGAAGGTGCTCTTGCGGCCGCCGTAGTCGAGCGTGATCTTCTTCTTGTTCACGATCTTGCGGAAGGTCTTGTCCTTCATGGCGTAGCGCGAGAGCACGGCGATGTCTGCGGCGCTGGAGTAGTGGCCGGCGGCGTCGAGGCCGTGGGGGTTGGTGTAGTGGGTGTTGCGCAGGCCCAGCTCCTGCGCCTTGTCGTTCATCATCTGGACGAAGGACTCCACGCTGCCGGCCACGCCCTCTGCCAAGACCACGCCGGCGTCGTTGCCGGAGTGGATGAGCAGGCCGCAGAGCAGCTGGTAGACTGTGGCCTTGTCGCCCTGGGCCAGCCCGGCAGACGACTCGCCCACGCTCGCGGCGGCGGCAGACACGGTGAAGACATCGTCGAGCTGGGCGTTTTCCAGCGCGACGACGGCGGTCATGATCTTGGTGATGGAGGCCATGGCGCTTTGGTGGTCTGCCTCGCGCGACCACAAGACGTTGCCGTCTGCATCGACCAGCACGCCGTAGGCGGCGTCGATGGTGGGGGCCTCTGTAACGGTGAGGCGGCGGTCTGTGACGGTGGTGCTGCCCACGTAGTCTGTGCCGCGGATGTCTGCCAGGGCGGCGGCGGGCGCGCAGGCGACAACCAGCGAGAACGCCACGACGGCGCTCAGCAGGCATGACCACAGGCGTTTCACAGGCAGCTCCCCTCAGATGACAGGCTCGAACACGGACTGCTCATTATAACGCCAAGCAGGCCGGCTGGCGTGAGCCAACCGGCCTGCGAGCGAGCTTGTTGCCCAAGCTTAACGAGCCTGGCGGTCTGCTAGGCGAGGTCTGCCTGGTGCATCACGGAATAGCCGGCTGCGCTCAGCGCGGCGATGGCCTCCTCGGGCGCCTTGAGGGCGTCCATGGCCTTGCCGTTGGCAGAGAAGCAGTAGCTGTACTGCACGTTGATGCCGCGGTCTTCCAGAGCGGCGAAGACGCCTGCCAGGGCACCGGGGGTGTCGGGGACCTCGACGGCAACCACCTTGGTGGTGGTGGCGCGGAAGCCCGCCTCGCTCAGGACCTCGGCCGCCTTGGTCGGGTCGCTGCAGATGATGCGCGCCACGCCGTAGTCGGCGGTGTCTGCCACAGAGAGCGCGTTCATGTTGATGCCCGCGTCGCCCAAGGTCTTGCACAGGGCGGTGAGGCGTCCGGTCTTGTTCTCGATGAAGACGGTGAGCTGGTCGATCATGCTGGTCATCCTCCTTAGATGGTGTGGGCGGGCCTAGTCGCGCAGGTCGACGATGCGGACGGCCTTGCCCTCGGAGCGCTGGATGGTGTGGGGCTCGACGATCTTGATGATGATGGCGATGTTGAGCTCTGCCTTGAGGGCCGCCTTCACGCGCTCCTGCAGGTCCTGGATCTTGCCGACCTCGTCGAAGTCGAAGCCCGCCACG
>SFLO01000044.1 GCA_004553405.1 Coriobacteriaceae bacterium | reverse complement strand
CCCCTGGGTCCGCTCGCTCTCATCTGGCGGCGCTGTGCCCTGCCCTACTCCTTGCCGTTCCAGCAGTAGGTGCAGACCTTGGAGGGGTCGATGCCGATGGCCTCCAAGTGGCCCTCGAGGCTCTGGTAGCGCAGGCTGTCGAAGCCCATCTCCTCGCAGATGCTCTTGAGCAGGCACTGGCCCCTCTCGGTGCGCGCGTCTGCGTACTCGTCGATGTGCTCGAGGCCCGCATCGCCTTCGAGCTCGTCGATCTTCTTGCGGGCGATGAGCTCCATCTCGCTTTTGCTCGAGGAGAAGTTGAGGTACTTGCAGCCGTACATGATGGGCGGGCAGGCGGAGCGCATGTGGACCTCCTTGGCGCCTGCGCCGTAGAGGAAGTCGACGGTTTCGCGCATCTGGGTGCCGCGCACGATGGAGTCGTCGACGAAGAGGAGCTTCTTGCCCTCGATGAGCTGGGGCACGGGTACCTGCTTCATCTTGGCCACGTGGTTGCGCACGGCCTGGTTGCTGGGCATGAAGCTGCGGCTCCAGGTGGGGGTGTACTTGACGAAGGGGCGTGCGAAGGGCTTGCCGCTGGCGGTGGAGTAGCCGATGGCATGGGGCAGGCCGCTGTCGGGGATGCCTGCCACGTAGTCGACGTCGGGCAGGGTGCCGTCCTCCATCTCGTCGCGGGCCATGATCTCTCCGTTGCGGTAGCGCATGACCTCGACGTTGGTGCCCTCGTAGGTGGAGTTGGGGTAGCCGTAGTAGGTCCACAGGAAGGCGCAGATCTTCATCTCGTCGCCGGCCTCGGAGACGGTCTCGTAGCCGTCCTTGGTGATGCGGACGATCTCCTTGGGACCCAGCTCGTACTCGTCCCTGTAGCCGAGCTTGTCGTAGACGAAGCTCTCGAAGGTGACGCAGTAGCCGTCGTCGTCCTTGCCGATGATCACGGGGAGGCGGCCGTACTTGTCACGCGCGGCATAGATCTCGCCCTCGTCGGTCATGAGGAGCATGGTCATCGAGCCCTCGATGATGTCTTGGGCGTGGCGCAGGCCGTCGATGAGGTTGTCCTCCTTGTTGATGACAGCGGCCACGAGCTCGGTCTGGTTCACCGCACCGCTGCTCATGGCCATGAACTGCTGGCCGCAGTCTGCCATGTAGCGCTCGATGATCTCGTCTGCGTTGCTGATGACACCGACGGTGGTGAGGGCGAACAGGCCCAGGTGCGACTTGACCATCAGGGGCTGGGGGTCGGCGTCCGAGATGCAGCCGATGACCGTGGTGCCCTTGGCCGTGTCCAGGAAGGGCTCGAACTTCGTGCGGAAGGGGGTGCTCTCGATGGAGTGGATCTCTCGCTGGAAGCCCGTCTCGGGGTGGTGGGCGATCATGCCCGCCCGCTTGGTTCCCAAGTGGGAGTGGAAGTCCACGCCGAAGTACACGTCCACGCAGACATCGCGCTTGGATGCTGCACCGAAAAAGCCGCCCATGGGATTCCTCCGTTGCTCGATGGTGTCGAGGGTGTTTCAAGTTGCGCTATGCAGGATAGAGGAAAAGACGCACGCCAAAAACCTGAGCAGCGGCCTTTGGCTTCCCATTCTCCGTAAAAAACTTGTGAACGGGGGCCCGGGGGAGCCCCGAAAACAAGGCGGGGCCGGGAGTGCTCTCCCAGCCCCGCCGCTGCGGTCTGAACCCGAGCCCTAGAGCTCCAGGAACCAGGCGCTCTTTGCGTCGACCACGTTCTTGAGGTCTGTCTGGATGCGGCCGGACACCGCGCGGTCCACGTTGAAGAGGACGGTAGCGATGTTGCTGTCCGGGCGGACAGAGATCTGCATGGTCTCGATGTTGACGCCCGCGTTGCCCAAGACGGTGCCGAGCTTGCCCATGCGGCCGGGGCCGTCCACGTACTGCAGGATGATGACGTTCTTGCCGGGGATGAAGTCGACGTCATAGCCCAGGATGGAGGTGATGCGCACCTTGTCTGCCGGGGCGGTTGCGGCCGTGATCACGACCTCGCCCTCTGCGGAGCGCGTGGTGACCTCGACATAGGAGGGGTAGCTCTCGGAAACCGGCTCGACGGCGGTCTCGACGCTGATGCCGCGCTGCTCGGCCAGGTAGCGCGCGTTGATGACGTTGACGGGGACCTCGGACCCGAACTGCACAACGCCGGCGAGCGCCGCGGTGCCCAAGACGCTCGGGTCCTCGGAGGCGATGCGGCCGCAGGCCTTGACGCTGACGCCGGAGATGGCAGCGCTGGAGATCTGCGCGGCCATGTCCGCAGCGGTCTGGGCGGCGCCGATGTAGGGGCGCAGGTGCTCCATGACCTGCTCGGGGATGCGGGCGGAGTTCACGACGGTGGGGACCGCCTTGCCCTGCATGCCGGCGATGACGAACTCGGCGATCTGCGTGGCAGCGCGGATCTGGGCCTCCTTGGTGGAGGCGCCCAGGTGCGGGGTGAGGACGACGTTGTCGAAGCCGTGGATGGGGCTGTCAGAGACGGGCTCGTGCTCCCAGACGTCGATGCCGGCGCCGCCGATCTTGCCGCTCTCGAGGAAGCCGGCCATGGCCTCGATGTCCATGATGCCGCCGCGGGCGCAGTTGACGAGGATGACGCCGTCCTTCATCAGCGCGTACTGGTCTGCGCCGAACATGCCCGTGGTCTCCTTGGTCTTGGGCATGTGGACGGTGATGAAGTCGCCCACCTTGCACAGCTCGTTGACGTCCGTGTAGAGCTCGACGCCCATGGAGGCGGCACGCTCGGGGGTGACGTAGGGGTCGTAGCCGGCGATCTTCATGCCAAAGGCCCTGGCGCGCTCGGCCACGAGCATGCCCACGCGGCCCAGGCCGAAGACGGCCAGGGTCTTGTCCTGGAGCTCGACGCCGGTGAACTTGGAGCGGTTCCAGTTGCCGGCCTTCATGGAGGCATCTGCGATGGCGGTCTTGCGGGCCACCGCCAGCATAAGGGCCATGGTCTGCTCGGCGGCAGAGACGACGTTGGAGGTGGGAGCGTTGCAGACGATGATGCCGCGCTCGGTTGCGGCCTCGGAGTCGATGTTGTCGACACCCACGCCCGCGCGGCCGATGACCTTGAGGTTCACGCCCGCCTCGATCACCTCGCGGGTGACGGTGGTGGCAGAGCGGACGATGAGCCCGTCGTAATCGGGGATGAGCTCGACGAGCTCTTCGGGGGTGGTGTCCGGCTTGAAGGTGACCTGGCAGCCGGCGTCTTCCAGCACGGCGATGCCCTCCTTGGCCAGCTTCTCGGGGATGAGGACCTTCATAGTGCAACTTCCTTTCAGTCAATGGGCTTGCCCGGGCGTTGGTCGGAACTACTTGCACGCGGGCTCGCTCGCGGCCTAAGCCGCTCTCTTCATCTTCCGCAGAGCTGTTGCTGCTCTGTTGGGAGGAGGCTCGCCGAAGCCCCCTCCCAACAGAGGGTCCCGGGCAGCTCGCGCCCGGGACTCCCTCGGTTCTCAGCCTAGAGCCAGGAGAACATCTTGCGGACTTCCTTGCCGGTCTTCTCGATCAGCAGGTCGTCGCAGGCAGCGCGCTGCTCGAGCAGCCACTTGTGGTCGTTCTCGCAGTCTGCCACGAACTCCTTGGCGAACTCGCCATTCTTGATGCGGTCGAGGATGAGCTTCATGGCCTCGCGGGACTGCTCGTTGATGACCTTGGGGCCGGCGTAGTACTCGCCGTACTCAGCGGTGTTGGAGATGGAGTAGTTCATGAAGCTGATGCCCTTCTCGTACATCAGGTCCACGATCATCTTCAGCTCGTGGTAGACCTCGAAGTAGGCCAGCTCCTCGGGGTAGCCGCCGTAGTTGACCAGGGTGTCGAAGCCGGCCTTGACCAGCTCGACGCAGCCGCCGCACAGGACGGCCTGCTCGCCGAAGAGGTCCTCCTCGGTCTCCTGGGCGAAGGTGCCCTCCATGATGCCGGTGCGGGCACCGCCGACGCCCCATGCGTAGGAGCGGGCGATATCCCATGCGTCGCCGGTGGCGTCCTGGTGCACGCAGATGAGGTCGGGCACACCGGAGCCCTCGGTGAACTGACGGCGGACGATGTGGCCGGGGCCCTTGGGGGCGCACATGATGACGTTGACGTCCTCGGGAGCCTTGATGTAGCCGTAGTGGATGTTGAAGCCATGACCGAAGGCCAAGGTGTCGCCGGCATGCAGGTGCGGGGCGATGGACTCGGCGTAGGTCTTTGCCTGGATCTCATCGGGGATGAGGATCATGATGACGTCTGCCTCCTCGGCGGCGTCCTCCATGGTCATGACCTTGAGGCCGGCCTCCTCGGCGACAGCCCAGCTCTTGGAACCCTCGCGCAGGCCGACGCGCACATCCACGCCAGAATCGTGCAGGTTGAGCGCATGGGCATGGCCCTGGGAGCCATAGCCGATGATGGCCACCTTCTTGGACTTGATGACTTCGGGGTTGACGTCCTGTTCGTAAAGGATGGTGATTGCCATTGCAAGGCTTCCTTTCAGTTATCGGCACCCCTGGCCCTGTGCCGGGGGACTCGTTACGGTAATGGGCGCTATTGTACGCTTGCATGCAGGTGGCGGGCCGTTTTTTGCCCATAACGTGCATACCCGGCCGCATAAGCGGCCCAAGGCGGGAGAGGGCGCGTCCCTCCCCCGCCCGCAGTGCTAGTTGCCGCGGCTCAAGGCGATCTTGCCGGTACGGACGATCTCCTTGATGCCGTAGGCGCGGAACATGTCCTCCATGGCATCGAGCTTGTCGTCGGTGCCGGTGGCCTCGACGGTCAGGCTGCTGGGCGCCACGTCGACGATGTTGGCGCGGAAGACGTTGCAGATCTCTATCACCTCGTGGCGGCGCGCAGGCTCGACGTTGACCTTGAAGAGCACCAGCTCGCGATCGATGTGCGACTCCTCGGTGAGGTCGTTGATCTTGTAGACGTTGACCAGCTTGTGGAGCTGCTTGGTCACCTGCTCGACAGCCCGCTCGTCTGCGTCGACGACCAAGGTGATGCGCGAGCGGGTGGGGTCTTCGGTGTGGCCCACTGCCAGGCTGTCGATGTTGAAGCCGCGGCGGGCGACGAGGCCGGCAACGCGGGTCAGCACACCGGGCTCGTTGTCCACGAGGATGGAAAGCGTGCGGGACATGCTACTCCCCCTTCTCGATCTTGTTGCCGTTCTCGTCGAGCGTCACCACGCCGATCATGTCCGTGACGGCCTTGCCGGCGGGGATCATGGGGTAGACGTTCTCGGAGGCAGGGACCTTGATCTCGAGCACGGAGGGCTGGTCGCTCTCCAGCCAGGCGCGCATGGCGGGCTCGAGCTCTGAGGGCTTGCTGATGCGGGCGCCCTCCCACCCGTAGGCCTCGGCCAGCTTCACGAAGTCGGGGTTGGCGCTGAAGATGGTGTTGGAGTAGCGCTGGTTGTACAGCAGCTGCTGCCACTGGTGCACCATGCCCAGGCAGTTGTTGTTGAGGATCATCAACTTCACCGGGAGGTTGTTCTCGCGCATGGTGGCGAGCTCCTGGATGTTCATCTGCACGGAGCCGTCTCCGGCGATGCACACCACGCGGCTTTCGGGCTTGCCGGCCTGGGCGCCCATGGCAGCGGGCAGGCCGAAGCCCATGGTGCCGGCGCCACCGCTGCTCAGGAAGGTGCGGCTGCGCGTGCAGGTGAGGTACTGGGCAGCCCACATCTGGTGCTGGCCGACCTCGGTGGCGTAGATGGTGTCCCTGTCCTTGGTGAGGACGTCGAGCAGGTCGATGGCCTGCTCGGGGAGGATGGCGTCCTCGCGGGGCTCGTAGTAGAAGGGGCTCTCCCTCTTCCACTGAAGCACCTTCTCGACCCAAGCGGCGGTGCGGGGCTCGGGCTTGAGCTTGTCGAGCTCCTCGTTGATGGCGCTGAGCACGATCTTGGCGTCGCCCACGATGGGTACGTCGGCATTGCGGTTCTTGCCGATCTCTGCCGGGTCGATGTCGATGTGGACGACCGCCGCGTTGGGCGCGAACTTGTCGAGCGCGCCGGTGACGCGGTCTGCAAAGCGGGTGCCCACGGCGAAGATGAGGTCGCTCTCATACAGGGCCATGTTGGCCGCCTTGGAGCCGTGCATGCCAGGCAGGCCCAGGCAGAGCTCCTTGTCCTCGTGGAAGACGCCCTTGCCCATGAGGCTGACCACAGCGGGGATCTGCAGGGTGTCGGAGAGCTTCATGATGTCTTGGCAGGCATGGCTCCACAGGACGCCGCCGCCACAGTAGATGACGGGCTGCTTGGCGTCGAGCAGGGCGCGCACCGCCTGCTTCACCTGCTTGTTGTTGCCCTTGTAGGTGGGCTTGTAGCTGGGGAGCTTGACCTCTTCGGGGTAGTGGTACTCGATGGTCTCGCGCAGCAGGTTGCTGGGCATGTCGATGACCACGGGGCCCGGGCGGCCGGTGCTGGCGATGTGGTAGGCC
>SFLO01000043.1 GCA_004553405.1 Coriobacteriaceae bacterium | reverse complement strand
AAGTCATAACCGCCGGCCAGGGTGCGAATGAAGTGGTCGCAGCGCGCGGCCTTCGCGGCGGCCTCGACCTCGGCGTCGGTCGCCTCGGGACGGCCGTAGCGGATGTTGTCGCGAATCGTGCCGTTGAAGAGCCACGTGTCCTGCAGCACCATGGCGAACTCGCTCCGTAGCTCGGCGCGGCTCCAGTCGCGCACGTCCACGCCGTCCACGAGCAGACTGCCGGCGTCCACGTCGTAGAAGCGCTGGAGCAGCTTGATGAGCGTGGTCTTGCCGGCGCCCGTGGGGCCCACGATGGCCACGGTCTGGCCGGGCTCGGTGACCAGCGAGAAGTCGTGGATGATGGGCTTGGCGGGGTCGTAGCCGAACTTGACGTGATCGAACTGCACGTGGCCGTCGCGCACAGCAGGTACCTGGGCGTTTGCAGACTCATCCTCTTCGGGCGCGGCAAGGAATTCGAAGACGCGCTCGGTGGCCGCGGCCATGGACTGCATTGTGTTGCTCACGTTAGCAAGCTGCTGCACGGGCTGGGTGAAGTTGCGCACGTACTGGATGAAGCTCTGGATGTCGCCGGGGGTGGCGTTGCCGGTAAGGGCGAGCTGGGCGCCCACCACGACGACGGCCACGTAGCCGGCGTTGCCCACGAGCGACATGAGCGGCATCATGAGGCCGGAGAGGAACTGCGAGCGCCAGCCGGAGATAAAGAGGCGGTTGTTCTGCTCGTCGAACTCGGCCACGGCCTCCCCAGCGCGGTCGAAGACCTGGATGACGTTCTGACCTGCGAAATCTTCCTCAACGATGCCGTTCACGGAGCCCAGGACCTTCTGCTGCTCACGGAAGTAGGGCTGCGAGAAGTGCATCATCACGCCCATGATCACGCCGGCCACGGGCAGCGTGATGACGACGACGCCCGTGAGCGGCAGGCTGATGGAGAGCATCATCACAAGTACGCCGATAATCTGGGTGATGGAGGTGATGAGCTGGGTCACCGACTGGTTGAGGCTCTGGCCCAGCGTGTCGACGTCGTTGGTGATGCGGCTGAGCACATCGCCCTTGCTGTGGCCGTTGAAGTAGCTCATGGGAACGACGGTGATCTTGTGCGCGATCTCCTTGCGCATGCGGTAGCAGATCTTCTGCGTGACGCCGGTCATGAGCCAGCCTTGGACGAGGCTGCAGGCAGAGCTTGCCAGGTAGAGGCCCAAAAGCAGCAACAGCGTGCGGCCGATCCAGTCGAAGTCAACAGATCCGGTGCCCGCGACCTTGGCAACGAGCCCCTCGTAGAGCTTGGTGGTGACCTCGCCCAAGACCTTGGGGCCCACGATGTTGAAAACCACGGAGCACATGGCGAACGCGATGGCGAAGAGCACCGCGATCTTGTGCTTGCCCACATAGCCCAGGAGCTTGCGCATGGTGCCCTTGAAGTCCTTGGGCTTTTCCACGACGCGTCCGGGCCCGTGGCCGTGCCTGCCGCCTCCCATGGGGCCGGCGCCGGGGCGGCGCTTGGGGGCGTCGGTCCTGCTCATATCGTGCGCCATTAGCGCTCGCCTCCCTTCTGAGCTGCGCCGTTCATAACGGCGGCGATTTCTTCTTCGGTGAGACCGAGTTCTTCGGCCGAGAGCTGCGACTGGGCGATTTCCAGGTACGCGGGGCAGGAGCGCAGAAGCTCGTCGTGTGTGCCCTTGCCCACGACCGCGCCCTCGTCGAGCACGACGATTTGGGTGGCGTGCATGATCGTCGCGATGCGCTGGGCCACCACCACGATTGCCGCGTCCTTCTCGTTGAGCGCGAGCGCCTCGCGCAGCTTGGCGTCGGTCTTGTAGTCGAGCGCGCTGAAGGAGTCGTCAAAAACGACGATCTCGGGGTTCTTCGCGAGGGCGCGTGCGATGGAGAGGCGCTGACGCTGGCCGCCGGAGACGTTCATGCCGCCCTGGCTGACGTCGGATGCGAAGCCGCCCTCACGCTCCTGAATGAACTCGCTTGCCTGGGCGATGTCGGCCGCGCAGTGCATGTCCTCGTCGGTCACGCAGTCGCCGGCGAACTTGAGGTTGCTCTCGACGGTGCCTGAGAACAGGAAGCCCTGCTGGGGGATGTAGCCCACGCGGCGGCGCACGTCGCTGAGCGACATGTCGCGCACGTCTACGCCGTCAATCAGCACGGAGCCCCTCGTCGCATCGTACAGACGCGGGATGAGCTGCACAATCGAGGTCTTGCCTGAGCCGGTGGAGCCGATGACGCCGAGCATCTCGCCGGCGCTCACCTTGAAGCTGACGCCGCAGACCACATCCTCGCCTGCGTTGGGATATTGGAAAGCCACGTCGCGGAACTCGAGCTGGCCGCGCACGCCTTCGGCGGGTACTTTCGGGCAGGCGGGCTCGCGGATGGAGCTCTCGCAGGCAAGGACCTCCTCCACGCGCTCGCAGGCAACCTCGGCGCGGGGCATCATGACCGAGACCATCGTGAGGATCATGAACGCCATGACGATCTGCATGGTGTACGACATGAACGCCATCATGTCGCCCACCTGCATGACGCCCTCGCTCACGCCGTGGGAGCCCGCCCATACGATGAGCACCATGATGCAGTTCATCACGAGCATCATCAGCGGCATCATGAAGCTCATGGCGCGGTTGGTGAAGAGTTGGGTGTCCATGAGGTCCGTGCTCGCCTTGTCGAAGCGCTTGAGCTCGTGGTCCTGGCGGCCGAATGCGCGGATGGGCATGAGGCCGTCGAGAATCTCGCGCGCGACGAGGTTCACGCGGTCGATGTACTGCTGCATCTTCTTGAACTTGGGCATGGTGAGGCCCATGAGCACGCCCACCACGGCCGAGACCGCGATGACGGCGATGCCGATTGTCCACTCCAGGCCCGTTTTGGTGGCAAAGACGCGCACCAGCGCCACCGTGCCCATGATCGGTGCCATGAGTACCATGCGGATGAGCAGGGTGGATGCCATCTGGATCTGCTGGATGTCGTTGGTGCAGCGGGTGATAAGGGAAGCCTGGCTGAACTTGCCCACCTCGGCCGCAGAGAAGCTCATGACCTTGTGGAACGTCTCGCGTCGCAGGTCGCGGGCGATGGTGCACGCGGTGTGCGAGGCCACGGCGCCCGTGAGGATGGTGGCCACGAGACTGATGGCGCACAGGCCGAACATCTTCGCGGTCATTCCCGCCAGGTACGAGTTTTGCACCTCGGCCAGGCTGATGCCCTGGGCCTCATATTCCTGCTGGACATAGCCCACGGCGCGCTGCCTCACGATGGAGCCGCCCATCTCGCCCATGGAGTCGGCCATGGCCTGGGCGCCCTCAACGAGCTGGTTGCGGTCGAGCATGCCGGCGGTAAAGGCGGCGCGAACGTCGTCCATGGAGAGGCTGCCGCCTCCGGTGCCCTTCTGGCCCAGATGGCCGGCGTCCACGCCTTGGGTCAGGGCAAGCGCCACGGTTTCGGGCAGGCTC
The DNA here is from genome assembly GCA_004553405.1 of Coriobacteriaceae bacterium. Lineage (GTDB taxonomy): Bacteria > Actinomycetota > Coriobacteriia > Coriobacteriales > QAMH01 > W2P13-069. Next base: position 2,987 of record SFLO01000043.1, on the reverse strand, counting down.
ATGGCCTGCGCCACGGCGCCATCGTCGGCACGTTCTGCCTCGGTGCCCTGATAGGTGCAAATGCCCTGCTCATCGGGGGAGGAGTAGACAGCCTCGACGATGCTTGCGTCTTCCTCGGACATGAACATCTCCAGGTCGTCCAGGGAGTCGCGGCGGATGGTGTCGGGCACGGGGCTCTCGATGCCACCCTGCTGGATGCCCACGTCCACAATCTCGGACATGTAGGCGGGAAGCGTCAGGTCGGCGTTGCAGGTGATGATGATGAGTGCGACTGCGGCAAGAAGGGCCAGGACATGGTTCTTAAAGAGCTTGATGATTCTCATCGGCATCGCCTCCTTTCGTCTCGGTCGGGTCTTGTTTGCTGAGGATCTCGTTGCAGCGCTTGAGGATGCGCAGGGCCTCGCGGGCGTCCTCATCGCCCAGCTCACGCAGGAACTTTGCACCCTGCCGGTCAAACTCGGCGCGGCGTCGGGCGCGTTCGGCCTCGCCTTGCTCGGTGAGCGTTACGGTCACGCGCCTGCGATCCTGCGTGTCATGGGAGCGGGTGATCCAGCCCTTTTCTTCGAGGGCGCGCAGCACGTTGGCCACGCGGGCGGGGCTCAGGTGCGAGCGTTTGGCAATCTGAGAGGGAGTGGGGTCGGCCTCCCCGGCAACCGCGGCGAGGTGCAGCGCGCGTATCACGGCCATCTCTCCGCGCATGGAGTTGCGTGCGCTGGGATGCATGCCGCGCCTCATGTGCGCGAGCTGCTCGAACAGCTCACGGGAGAGCTCGACGTACGAGTCGTTTGTTTCCATCAGAACAACCTTATACTAGAAACTAATTAGCATGTAAAAGATTGCCACTGGAGAAGAATCGATAATGCGCTTGTGCCGAATCGCTATAGAGAGCACACAGATAGGCCGGGCTGGGCCGGCTGCGGGGCGGCTGCGCATGTATTGGGTTGGGAGGGCCTGCTGGGCCGGGCGAGTCTGCTGCGGTTTGCTTGGGACCTTATCCCTGTCCCGCCTCTGCCTGCTCGCAGGCGTAGACCCAGAAGCGCCGCGCCGCAGGGGTGCGGCGAGAGTCGCGACGGCGCACGGCGTAGGTGCCGAAGGCGGCCGATTCAGGTGTGTCGAGGGGGATTATCCGACTGTCGGAATGCCGCGTCTCGGTGCCGGTGATGCGGGCCGGGAAGGCGAAGCACAGTGCGCCGTGCTCGCGCGCCAGCTGCACAAGCATGTCGGTATTGGAGGAGGTGGCAGGAATCTCGATATGTACCCCTGCTGCTTCGCAGGCCTTGACGATGTAGCGGTGCAGGTGGTTGAGCCTGCCGGCGGTGACGAGGCGCTGACCGTCGAGGTCGGCGAGGGTGAGGCGCTCCTTGCTTGCGAGGGGGTTGCCCGAGGGCACGGCCAGCCAAAGTCCCGTGGCCACGATGAGTGCCCGTTCGAAATGCGCAGGGTCGAGAAGCGAGGGACACGACCCCACAAGTGCCACGTCGGCCCTGCCGCTCTCCAGCATGTTGAGGGCGCCGTCGGTGTTACCTTCCTCGAATTCCTGTACGAGGTCTGCTTCGCGCTCGGCAAACCGCGAAAAAAAGTCCGCCGGCAGCGAGAGTGCCGCGCCGGTGGCAAGGGCCAGCGTGAGCGTGCCGCCGTGTGCATCCCGGGCGCAGGGGTAGGCGCGGGCGAGCTCGTCGAACGCCTCTGTCACGGGCCGGGCCTGAGCCAGGAAAATTGCGCCCTCCGGCGTGCTGACCAGGCGGTTTCCGTCGGCAACTTCAAAGAGCGGCACATCGATCTCTTCTTCGAGTCTGTGCACAGCCTGGCTGAGTGCCTGGCGCGACACGAAAAGCGCCTCGGCCGCGCGCGCAAAGCTGCCGGTGTCGTAGGCGGCGAGCGCATATTTGAGGTCGCGCATCTCCATGGCTGGCCCTCGCTTTCGCATGGTGTTCCCCCGATAGGCGCAACTCCCGCTTGCGCCTGCGCCTAGTTTAGCTGCTCACACATGCTCGTGCCAGTGCCTAGAATCGGTTTTGTCAAAGCGCGTATGCCGGTGGGAGTCGGCGCGCGCGACAGGGGAACGAATACAGAAATGGGGTTTTCGCATGAGCAAGATGTCTCGTCGCAACTTCCTGGCCGCTTCCGGCGCCGCTGCTGTTGCCGCAATGGGCGCAGGCACCGCATTGGCCGCCACCTCTACCTCCGCCGATACCTCCGACGCCATGAACGAGGCTGAGGAGAAGGCGACCTCGGGTGCCCAGGAGGGCGTTGGCGTGGATGACTCCTATGTCGTGAGCCTGAAGAACGGCCTGCCCAAGTGGAGCTTCGAGATTGCCCCCGACCCCATCGCCGATGAGGACATTGCCGAGGTCGTTGAGGATGACATCATCGTCGTGGGCGCCGGCATGGCCGGCATCTGCACCGCCGCCGCTGCCGCCGAGAAGGGCGCAAGCGTCACTCTGTTCTCCGCCTCCAGCCAGCCCATTTCCCGTGGCGGTTCCAACTTCTCGGCCTACAACAAGGTCATCGAGGAGTACGGCATCGACCGTCTCGACCCGGTCGACTTCTTCTATCATGAGGAGCGCGCCGCCAGCTTCACCATCGACCAGAAGATGTGGATGCGCGGCTACAACAACTCCGAAGAGGCCATGAACTGGTGCATCGACATCGTCCGCGGCAAGGACGTTGAGGTGTTCCTGGAGTCCGACAACCGCCTGGACAATGGCCCCGACTACGCCATCGGCTTCGGCGCCAAGGGCGACGACACTGCCAGCGCTTCCACCGGTCAGCAGAATGCCGTCGAGGCCATGGAGGCCTACGCCCTCGAGCAGGGTGCGACCATCATTTATGACACTGTGGCCAAGCAGCTCGTTCGTGATGAGGAGACCGGCCGCGTGACCGCCGTTGTCGCCCAGAAGGCCGACGGCAGCTACGTCAAGTTCGTGGCTCACAAGGGCATCGTCCTTGCCACCGGTGACTTCTCGGCCAACAAGGAAATGATTGCC
>SFLO01000042.1 GCA_004553405.1 Coriobacteriaceae bacterium | reverse complement strand
GGATGTTGGTCGTGTCAATCTGGATGAGCTCTTGCTGGGGGTGCTTGCGCCCGCCGTTGGGCGGAACGCTCGCCACCGTGCCCTCGACGATCTTGAGCAACGCCTGCTGGACGCCTTCGCCAGAGACGTCGCGGGTGATGGAGAGGTTCTCCGCCTTCTTCGCGATCTTGTCGATCTCATCTATATAGACGATACCCACCTGGGCGCGGTCGACGTCGTTGTCTGCGGCATTGATGAGCTTGAGCAGGATGTTCTCGACGTCCTCGCCCACATAGCCTGCCTCTGTGAGGGCCGTTGCGTCTGCGATGGCGAAGGGGACGTCCAGCACCCGGGCCAGGGTCTGGGCAAGAAGGGTCTTGCCGCAGCCCGTGGGGCCCAGGATGAGGATGTTGCTCTTGGCAAGCTCCACCTCGCCGTCGTCTGCGTCGAGGCCCAGGGCCACGCGCTTGTAGTGGTTGTAGACGGCGACGGAGAGGGCGCGCTTGGCGGCGTCCTGGCCGATGACGTGCTGGTCGAGCAGCTCGTGCATCTGCACGGGGGTGGGGAGGTTCTCCAGCGAGATGAGGCCCTCGGTGCGGCCGGTTGCCTCCGGCACGCCCACGGCCTCTGCCTCGATGGCGATGCCCTCCTCGACCATGATGTCCGCGCACACCTGAACGCACTCGTTGCAGATGTAGACGCCCTCGCCGGCGATAAGCTTCTCGACCTCTTCTTGGCTCTTTCCGCAGAACGAGCAGTGGAGGCTCGACGCCTTGAAGCCGCCGTTGTTTCGAGCCATCGGCTAGTCCTTCTTCTCGGTGCTTGCGTCTGCGCGGTTGACGACAACCTCGTCTGCCAGGCCATATGCCACGGCTTCCTCGGCAGTGAACCAGTGGTCGCGCTCGCTGTCTGCGTGGATCTGCTCCGGGGTCTGACCGGTGTGCTTGGCCAGGATGGCCTCGAGGCGGTCGCGGGTCTTCTTGATCTCTGAGTAGTAGATCTCGAAGTCGCTTTCCTTGCAGTGGTCGGGGGTGCCGCCCATGGGCTGGTGCATCATGACCGCTGCGTTAGGGAGCACCAGGCGCTTGCCCGGGGTGCCCGCTGCAAGGAGCACGCAGCCCATGGAGGCTGCCATGCCCATGCAGATGGTGGAGACATCCGGCTTGATGAACTGGATGGTGTCGTAAATCGCCAGGCCGGCAGAGACAGAGCCGCCGGGGCTGTTGATGTAGAGGCTGATGTCCTTGTCCGGATCCACGCTCTCGAGATGCAGCAGCTGCGCGATGACCACGTTGGCGCTGGCATCGTTGACTTCCTCGCCCAGGAAGATCACGCGATCGTTCAGCAGGCGGGAGAAGATGTCATAGCTGCGCTCGCCCCTGGGGGACTGCTCAACTACATAGGGAATCAGAGTGTTGTCCATCGTGCTGTGCTCCAAATCTGTTGAGGTGATTAGTTCTCGTCCTCGTCAGCGTCGCCCTCGTCCAGGGTCACAACGGCGTTCTCGATGAGCCACTCGGTTGCCTTGCGGCGGCGGATAGCCTCGCGCAGCTCGCTCATGCGGCCGTTGTCCTCCCACTGCTTGCGGACGGCGGCGGGGTCGTCGACAACCTGGAACTCCTTGTCGATGTCCTCGTCAGTAATCTCGAGCTCGAGGTGCTTGTAGAGGGCGTCGAGCGCGAGGGTCTGGGCTGCGACCTCCTTGGCCTCCTCGTCGAGGTCCTTGTTGAACTCGTCGGCGGTGATGCCCTGCTGTGCGAAGAACTGGTCGAGGGTCACGCCCTGCTGCTGCAGGTTGATGTAGAAGTCGCGCAGGATGTCCTGGCGGGTGAAGGTGACGTAGTCGACGGGGACCTCGCCGAAGACGCGCTCGGCCAGGGCCTTGGTGCAGCGCTCCTCCTTGAGGCCGGGGAGCTGCTCTGCCTTCTGCTTGTTGATGGCCTCTGCCAGCTGCTCGCGCAGGGCGTCGATGCTCTCGACACCCAGCTTCTCGGCGAACTCGGCGTCGAGCTCGGGGACGATCTTGGTGCGGATCTCCTTGACGGCGATGTCTGCGTGGATGGCGCTCACGCCCAGGTAGGCGAAGTCCTCGTCGCCCTCGATGGAGAAGTCGAAGGACTTGCTGTCACCGGTGCTCATGCCGATGATCTGCTCCTCCATGGCGGCGGGGATGATGCCGGCGCCCAGCTCGACCAGGCGGGACTCGGAGTTGAGGCCCTGGACGGGCTTGTCCTCGGCGGTGCAGGCCATGTTGAGCATGACGAAGTCACCGGCTGCGACGGCGCGGTCCTCGATGGTCTCGAAGCTGTAGTAGTAGGTGCGCAGGGCCTCGACCTGGGCGTCGATCTCCTCTGCGGTTGCCTCCTCGGCGGGCATCTTGATCTGGACGGGATCGAAGCTCAGGAGCTCGACCTCGGGCTTAACCTTGCCGGAGAGGGTGAAGGTGAAGTCCTCGCCGTCTGCGACGATGCCAGTCTCGTCGAAGTCGGGGTTGGCGATGAACAGCACGTCCTGGCTGTCGACGGCGACGGGGGCGATCTCGTTGATCATGTCAGTGGTGATCTCGCCGTAGACGGCCTCATGGCCGCCGAAGTTCTGCTCGAGGATCTTGCGGGGCGCCTTGCCGGGGCGGAAGCCCGGGATGCGAGCGCGGCCGAGGTCCTTGAAGTGGCGGTCGATGTGCTGCTTGACGGTCTGTGCCGGGACGGTGACGGTGATCTGGACCTTGCCGTCCTCGAGCTTGCTGGTCTGGATGTCCAACGTTTCCTCCATAATCTCTTCGCCCTTGCGGGGGCGCTCTTGTTCCAGAACGCCAGGGCGTTCTCATCAACGGTTTTGGTGCGGGCGAAAGGACTCGAACCTTCACGGGTTTCCCCACTGGAACCTAAATCCAGCGCGTCTGCCAGTTCCGCCACGCCCGCACGCGGGCACGCTAACGCCGCCGCGCGGCGGCATAGCTAAGCGAATAGTTTACCTCAGATGCATTATGCAAGGACACGCGTATTGGATTCGTTACCCTGCAGCAAGCGAGGGCATGCTTGCGGCATGCCCTCGCTTGCGATAACCCCTGACATGCGTGCCCCACAGGCTCCTGCAGCGCTTTGGCGTTCCTGAGTGCGTGCAGCAGGGGTGACTGCCGAAGGGAGCGGCCTTAGCGCCGTGACCGGAGGCGGGAACCCCTGATGTGCGTGCTCATGGACGCCTAGGAGTTTTTCATCATGATGGTGGCCACAGTAGATGCGATGTCCTCGCACATGTCGCAGACCTCTTCGAGGGCGGTGAGGAGCTCGGCCTGGCCGAGGGCGTCGATGCTGGTGTGGCCGACGGCCTTGGCGCGGGCGAAGCCCTGGTGCATGGCCTCGATGTAGAGGCGGTCCGCCTCCTCCTCGACGTCGTTGACGGCGACGATGTGGGTGCGGATGACCTCGTGCTTCTTGAAGTTGTGGAACTGCTTGCAGAGCTCGTTGATGGAGAGGGTAGCCTTGTGGGCAAGCCCCATCATCTTGATGACGGCGGGGTCGACGACGTGGACGTCGTACATGTACATGCGCTGGAGGACTTCCTCGAGCTCGTCGACGAGGTCGTCGAGCTCATCTGCCATGACCATGATGTCCTCACGCTCGAGCGGGGCGAGGAACTCGGTGACGAGGTGCTCGGCAACCTGGTGGCGGTAGGAGTCGGAGCGCTCCTCTATCTCGTGCAGCTCCTCGTAGCGCTGGATGGCATGGGTGATGTCGGGCTCGCGGCCCTCGGCGGCGATGGCGGCGTTCTTCTCCATGTAGGCGAGAAGGGCCTCTGCATACTCGACTGCGCAGCCGCTGATCTTCACGAAGTGGTCGAAGTAGTCGAACTTGGGCTTGCGGGCCATGGCTGACCTTTCTCCTCAGTGGTGCCGTTTGGGCGTATTCCCTTGAAATTGTAGCGTTGCCCGGAGGGTTTTCATCCCGCGGCCAACGCCCTCCTTTGTCAAATTCTTGTGTGGTCTGGAAGGCGAAGCGGCCCCCGGGGCAGCCCCGAGCCGGGGTGCCGCCGGGAGCCGGCGATGTCAGCCCTTATGCCTGAGCCAGGGGCTTGCGCACGCTGCAGCTGAAGTCCATGGCGCCGTCGAGGTCGATGACGATGGTGTCGCCCTCGGCCAGGTTGCCGCCCACGATCTCGTTGGCAGCGCGGTCGACGATCTGGTGCTGGATGAGGCGCTTGAGCGGACGGGCACCGTAGGCCGGGTCGAAGCCGTCCAGTGCGAGGCGCTCCATGGCGGCGGGCGTCACCTCGAGGGTGATGCGGCGCTCTGCCAGGCGCTCGCGCACCTTGGCCAGCTGCAGGTCGACGATATGCTCGAGGTCGGCGAGCCCCAGCGGGTCGAAGGTGATGAGCTCGTCGATGCGGTTGAGGAACTCGGGGCGGAAGGTCGCGCGCAGGGCGTCCTGAATGGCCTTGTCGAGGGCCTCCTTGTCCCCGTCTTCCGCGTAGCGCTCGATGAGCTGGCTGCCCAGGTTGCTCGTCATGATGACGATGGCGTTCTTGAAGCTCACCACCCTGCCCTGGCCGTCTGTGAGGCGGCCGTCGTCGAGCACCTGCAGCAAAACGTTGAAGACGTCCGGGTGGGCCTTCTCTATCTCGTCGAGCAGGATGACGCTGTAGGGATGGCGGCGCACGGCCTCGGTGAGCTGGCCGCCCTCGTCATAGCCCACGTATCCCGGGGGCGCGCCGATCAGGCGCTGCACGCTGAACTTCTCCATGTACTCGCTCATGTCGATGCGCACCATGTTGCGTTCGTCGTCGAAGAGCTGCTCGGCGAGGGCCTTGGCGAGCTCGGTCTTGCCCACGCCGGTGGGTCCCATGAACAGGAAGCTGCCGATGGGGCGCTCGGGGTCGGCCAGGCCGCTGCGGCTGCGCCTGATGGCGCCGGCCACTGCCGCCACTGCCTTGTCCTGGCCGATTACGCGCTGGTGCAGGCGCTGTTCGAGGTCGGCGAGCTTCTGCATCTCGCCCTGCATCATCTTGGCCACGGGCACGCCGGTCCACATGCTCACGACTTCGGCGATGTCCTCTGCAGTGACCTCCTCCTTGAGGGCGCTGGCGCCGTCCTTGCCCGCCTCGACCTGGGCGGTTGCCTCCTCGAGCTCGAGCTCGAGCTTGGGGATGATGCCGTAGCGCAGCTCCGAGGCGCGCATGAGGTCGCCCTCGCGGGTTGCGCGCTCCTCCTCGATCTTGGTGTCGTCGATCTTGCGCTTGAGCTCCTGCACGCGGTCTGCCGCGCCCTTGGCGTTGGCCCACTGGGCGTTGAGGCCGTCGACCTGCTGGCGCTTTTCGGCGATCTGCAGGCGCAGCTCCTCCAGGCGCTGCTGCGAGAGCTCGTCGCTCTCCTTCATCAGGGCCTGCTCCTCGATCTGCATGCGGATAAGCTCGCGCTCTGCGAGGTCGATCTCCTCGGGCTTGGAGTCGAGCTCGATGGAGAGGCGGCTGGCTGCCTCGTCGACGAGGTCGATGGCCTTGTCGGGGAGGAAGCGGTCTGTGATGTAGCGCTTGGAGAGCTCGGCGGCGGCCACGAGGGCGGCGTCTTGGATGCGCACGCCGTGGTGGATGTCGTACTTCTCCTTGATGCCGCGCAGGATGGAGATGGTGTCCTCGACGCTGGGCTCGTCGACCAAGACGGTCTGGAACCTGCGCTCGAGGGCCGCGTCCTTCTCGATGTACTTGCGGTACTCGTCGAGGGTGGTGGCGCCGATGGCATGGAGCTCGCCGCGCGCGAGGGCGGGCTTGATCATGTTGCTCGCGTCGAGGCTGCCCTCGCTCGCACCGGCGCCCACGATGGTGTGCAGCTCGTCGATGAAGAGGATGATGCGGCCCTGGGACTGCTCGACTTCGCGCAGCACGGCCTTGAGGCGGTCCTCGAACTCACCGCGGTACTTTGCGCCGGCGACCATGGCGCCCAGGTCGAGTGCCACGACCTCCTTATCGCGCAGGCTGCTGGGGACGTCGCCCGCCACGATGCGCTGGGCGAGGCCCTCGACGATGGCCGTCTTGCCGGTGCCGGGCTCGCCGATGAGCACGGGGTTGTTCTTGGTGCGGCGGCTGAGCACCTGCATGGTGCGGCGTATCTCGTCGTCGCGGCCGATGACCGGGTCAAGCTTGCCCTGGCGGGCCTGCTCGGTGAGGTTCTGACCGTACTGCTCGAGGCTCTCGAACTGCGCCTTGGCGTCGCGCTGGGTGACGCGGGCGTCGCCGCGCAGCTCCTCATAGACCTGGGCGACCCTCGCCTCTGTCACGCCGGCGTCTGTGAGGACCTTGCCCGCGGCACCCTTGTCCTTGGCAAGGGCCATGAGCAGGTGCTCTGTGGTGACGTAGGAGTCGCCCATCTTGCCCGCCATCTTGAGGGCGTCGTCTGCCACGGCAGACAGGCGGCTGCCCACCTGGCCCATGCCGGCCCCGCTGTTGGAAACCTTGGGGGCGCGCTCGATCTCTTCGGTGACTGCCCTGTCGAGGGCAGCGGGGTCTGCGCCCACGCGCTCGATGATGGCGGTGATGTTGTTCTCGTGGGAATCCAGCAGGGCCTTGAGCAGG
>SFLO01000041.1 GCA_004553405.1 Coriobacteriaceae bacterium | reverse complement strand
GCTTTGCTGTAAAAATAACCGCCTGCGGCTGGGCGTGTATATAGATGTGTAGTGTTAAGCACTATCGAAAGGTATGTGAATTATGAAGGTACGTCCTTCGGTCAAGCGAATGTGCGATAAGTGCAAGGTCATCCGACGCCATGGCAAGGTTTACGTGATCTGCGAGAACCCCCGCCACAAGCAGCGTCAGGGTTAAAGGAAGGGAACGACATTGGCTCGTATTCTTGGTGTCGACCTTCCGCGCGAGAAGCGCGTGGAAATCGGTCTGACTTACATCTATGGCATCGGTCTGACCAGCGCAAAGAAGATCTGCGCTGCCACCGGCGTGAACCCGGACACCCGTGTCCGCGACCTCACCGAGGAGGAGACCATCAAGCTCCGCGACTACATCGATGCTAACTTCACCGTCGAGGGTGACCTCCGTCGTGAGACCTCCCAGAACATCAAGCGTCTGATGGAGATCGGCTGCTACCGTGGCCTCCGTCATCGCAAGGGCCTGCCCGTTCGCGGCCAGCGCACCCACACCAACGCCCGTACCCGCAAGGGTCCGCGCAAGCAGATCGGCGCAAGGAAAAAGGGCTAAGGTGAGGTAGAAAATGGCTAAGAAGAAGGTTCAGAACACCCGTATCCGCCGTGCGGATCGCAAGAACATCTCCGTTGGACAGGCTCACATCAAGAGCACGTTCAACAACACCATCGTCAGCATCACTGACACCCGCGGCAACGTTATCTCCTGGCAGTCTGCCGGTACCGTTGGCTTCAAGGGCAGCCGCAAGTCCACTCCCTTTGCAGCTCAGATGGCTGCAGAGCAGGCCGCAAAGATGGCCATGGAGCATGGCATGCGCAAGGTCGCAGTCTTCGTCAAGGGCCCCGGCTCCGGTCGCGAGACCGCAGTCCGCTCCCTCCAGGCTGCTGGCCTCGAGGTTGCATCCATCCAGGATTGCACCCCCATCCCCCACAACGGTTGCCGTCCGTGCAAGCGTCGTCGCTGCTAAGTAAGGAAGGAATTTAGATATGGCACGTTACACCGGAGCAGACTGCCGTCTGTGCCGTCGCGAGGGCGCAAAGCTCTTCCTGAAGGGCGACCGCTGCTACAGCGAGAAGTGCGCTATGGAGCGCCGCCCCTACGCCCCCGGCATGGCTGGCCAGAAGCGCGTCCGCGAGTCTGAGTACCGCACCCAGCTGCGCGAGAAGCAGAAGACCAAGCGCATCTATGGCCTGCAGGAGAAGCAGTTCCATCACTACTACGAGATCGCCAACCGCCAGCAGGGCAAGACCGGCGAGAACCTCCTCCGCATCCTGGAGTCCCGTCTGGACAACGTCGTCTTCCGCCTTGGCTTTGCCAAGTCCCGCGACGAAGCCCGCCAGACTGTTCGCCACAACCACATCACCGTCAACGGCAGGAAGGTCAACATTCCCTCCTTCCGCGTCAAGCCCGGCGACCTGGTTGCAGTTGCCCCCAAGGCAAAGGACCTGCTGCCCATCAAGAGCGCTCTGATCTCCAACGAGCGCACCGAGGTTCCCGGTTGGCTTGAGGTCGACATCGAGAAGCTGCAGGGCTCTGTCCTGTCTCTGCCCACCCGCGAGCAGATCGATCTCGACATCAGGGAGCAGCTCATCGTCGAGCTCTACTCCAAGTAAGCAAGTCCCGTTCTATCCGTTCAAGTCTCAAGGAGGCTTTCACAATGACCGAGTTCATGAGGCCCAAGGTCACCGTCGAGGAGATCGACGAGAATACCGCGCGCTTTGTCATGGAGCCCCTGGAGCGTGGCTACGGCTACACGCTCGGCAACAGCATGCGCCGCGTGCTGCTGTCCTCCCTGGACGGTGCGGCAGTTACCGCGATCAAGATCGAGGGTGTGCAGCATGAGTTCACCTCCGCCCCCGGTGTCGTCGAGGACGTCACCGACATCGTCTTGAACATCAAGGGACTTGTCTTCTCCGCCCTGGGCACTGGTGAGGAGGCTACCGCCACCCTCTCCGCCGAGGGCCCCTGCACTGTCACTGGCGCAGACCTCGAGGTTCCCGCTGAGTTCCAGCTGGTCAACCCCGAGCACGTCATCGCCACCCTCGCCGAGGACGCAAAGCTCGAGATGAGCCTGCGCATCGGCGTCGGTCGCGGCTATGTCTCTGCAGAGCGCAACAAGCGCACCGAGGACCCGATCGGCATCATCCATGTCGACTCCCTGTTCTCCCCGGTTCGCCGCTGCACCATGGACGTCACGGACACCCGCGTCGCCCAGCGCACCGACTATGACAAGCTGATCCTGGAGGTGGAGACCAACGGCTCCATCGACCCCGTCAGCGCTGTGTGCCAGTCTGCAAACATCGTTAACCAGCATATGAGCGCCTTTTTGACCCTCGACGAGTCCGCCGAGGAGGCAGAGGTTGCCAGCATCTTCGCCCCCGAGGGCCCGAGCAAGAACACCGAGCTCGAGAAGCAGATTGAGGACCTGGACCTCTCCGTCCGCTCCTACAACTGCCTGAAGCGCGCCGGCATCCACTCTGTGCGCCAGCTGGTGGAGTATTCCGAGAACGATCTGCTCAATATCCGCAACTTCGGTGCCAAATCGATTGAAGAGGTCAAGGACAAGCTTCAGTCGATGGACCTGAGCCTTAAGATGTAAGTAGGAGATGTAATGAGGCATTACAAGAAGGGCCGCAAGCTTGGCACTGACGCCAGCCACACCAAGGCCATGAAGAAGAGCTTGCTGGTCGCAATTTTCACCAACGACCGCATTAAGACCATCGAGTCCCGCGCCAAGGAGATCCGCTCCGAGGTCGACCGCGTCATCACCTGGGCAAAGAAGGGCGACCTGCACTCCCGTCGCCTGGCCATCGCCAAGGTGGGCGACAAGGAGCTCGTGCGCGAGGTCTTTGAGAAGGCCGCTCAGGGCATGTGGGCAGACCGCAACGGCGGTTACACCCGCATCATGAAGCTCGGCCCCCGCAAGGGCGACAACGCCCCCATGGTCATCATCGAGCTCGTGACCGAGGCCTGCACCCCCAAGGTCAAGGCCGAGGCTCCCGTCGAGGAGACCGCTCCCGTCGCAGCTGTCGAGGAGACCGCCGAGGCTGAGGCCGAGGCAAAGCAGGAGTAATCCTCCTTCAGGAGCTGTACCCGCGATGAGCACCCTTGCCTTTGGTAGCTACATCCCTGGCAAGAGCGCTGTCCACAGCTTGAACGCGCAGGTCAAGATTATCTTGGCCTGCGCTTTTTCTTTGGGTGCCTTCTTCGTGGAGGGCTGGCTGGGCCTGGGCGCCCTGTGTGCGCTGGTGCTGGCCGGATACGCCGCCGCGAGGCTGCCCCTGGGCTGCGCCCTGGGCGGCTTGAGGCCCGTGGCGCTCATCCTTGCCGTGACCGTGCTCTGCAACGCGCTCACGCGCACGGAGCTGCTTGGCGCGCGCGCCGCTGCCCCCGGTGCCCTGGGCATGGGCTCCTTCGTCGAGCTGGGGGGCGGCTGGTGCCTGAGCGCGGACGGGGTGCTGGTGGGCTGCTTCTTCGCGCTGCGCATCGCCGTGCTGGTGGCCGCCTGCTGCCTGCTGAGCTTCACCAGCTCTGCCACTGCCCTCATGAGCGGCTTGCGCAGCCTGCTGGGCCCCCTGGCTCGCTGCGGGCTGCCGGTAGACGACCTCTGCATGGTGGCGAGCATGGCCCTGCGCTTCTTGCCGCTGGTGTCCGAGGAGCTAGCGCGTGCCCGCCGTGCGCGTGAGGCCCGCGGGCTGTGCTTCGAGGGCGCCGGTCCCGTTGCGGCGGCGCGCGCCTGGGCGAGCGTGCTGGTGCCTTCCTTCACGGGGCTCTTCAAGCGCGCCGACCGCCTGGCCCTTGCCATGGATGCGCGCGCCTACGGCAGCGGCCCGCGCAGCTCGCTCACCGCACGCGCTCTCACAGCGCGCGATGCCGCCGTCTTGTGCATCGCCCTTGCCGCGGTGCTTGCCGTCGCGGTCCTGCTGTAAACTGCTGGCACCGGCAGCGCGCAGAGGAAGGGAAGGGCATGGAAGAGCTTGCAGGGCAGGAGATGTGCACGCTGGTGCTGCGCTGCGCCTATGACGGCGAGGGCTTCTGCGGCTTTGCCAAGCAGACGGACCCGCCGGTGCGCACCGTGCAGGGCTGCCTCGAGCAGGCGCTGGCGACCGTGTTCAGGATGCCGATGGCCACCGTGTGCGCCGGGCGCACGGATACGGGCGTGCATGCCCTCGACCAGCACCTCAGCTGCAGCGTCCCGCGCGCGCTGCTCGAGAAGAGCTCCAGCTACACGCTGGTAAAGTCCCTCAACGCGCTCACAGACGATGACATCGCCGTGCTCGAGGCCGGCATCGCCGCCAACCCGGAGTTCTCCGCGCGCTTCAGCGTGGAGCAGCGCGAGTACCGCTACCGCATCGTCTTCGGCAGCGTGCCCCCGCTCTTCCTGCGCCGCTATGCCTGGTGGGTGCGCACCCCGCTAGACGTGCAGGCCATGAGCGATGCCGCCTCCTATCTGGTGGGAGAACACGACTTCAAGTCGTTTTGCAAGGCAGAAAGCGCCGTGGACAAGAACACCGTGCGCACCCTGCACAGCGTCGATCTGGAGTGGGAGGAGCACCTCGGCGAGCGCTGCCTGGTGGTGAGGGTCGTGGGCAACGCCTTCTTGCACTCGCAGATCCGCACGATCGTGGGCTCGCTGGTGGACGTGGGCGCCGGCCGGCGCTCCCCTGCGTGGATGGGGGAGGTCCTCGCCGCGCGCGACCGCACGGCTGCCGGTCCCAACGCCCCTGCCTGCGGCCTGGTCTTCCACAAGGTCAGCTACCCGGAAGGCTCCTGGCAGGCCTTCTAGCAAATCAACAGCTGGGCATCTAATGGGCCGCGCGCCGCGCATGCAGGGGGCTTGGCGCTAGACTGTTTCTCTGAATACGGCCGCTGCATGCGGCGCCGATGAGGAAAGGAACGTCATGGCCACCATCGACTCCATCAAGGAGATTCTGGAGAAGAACCTGAGCATCGACCCGGAGGTCGTCACCGAGGACTCCACCCTGGACTCCCTCGACATCGACTCCCTCGACCTCGTGGAGCTCATCTGCGACCTCGAGGACGCCGAGGGCATCGACTTCGGCGAGCCCGAGGGCCTGCAGACCGTGGGAGACATCGTCGCTCACATCGACTCCCTCAAGTAGGGTTTTGTGCCTAGGAGCGGGAGCGCGCTGCGCCCCGCTTGGACGGTGGCTCGGGGAAGGCTCCGGGCCACCGCTGTCTATGGAAAGGTGAATCAGTGGGAAAGCTCGCATTCCTCTGCCCTGGTCAGGGCTCTCAGGTCCTTGGCATGGGGGTCGACCTCGTGGGGCGCACGCCCTGGGCTGCAGACTTCTTCGAGGAGGCCAAGGCCGTCAGCGGCCTGGACATCTTCGACCTGTGCACCAACGGCCCCGCCGAGGAGCTCGACCAGGTGCAAAACCAGCTGGTCTGCACGGTGGTGGCCTCCGTTGCCGCAAGCCGTGCGCTGGCAGAGCGCGGCCTGCAGCCCGACTGCGTGGCCGGCTTTGGCATCGGCGAGTATGCGGCCCACGTGATCGCCGGCACCGCAGACCTCGAGACCGTGCTCACCCTGGCTGCCCGCATGGCCGCCTTGGGCGCCATGGCGGCCCACGTGGCCCCCGGCGGTAGCGCCTACCTCAAAGACATCACGCCAGAAGAGGCCGAGGCCCTGTGCGAGCGCTGCGATGAGGGCGGCGGGCTCTTCGTGAGTGCCCTGTGCTGCCCCGGCACGGTCATGGTGGCCGGCAGGGAAGAGCCCCTGGCATCCGCCCTGGCCGAGCACGAGGCCGCCGGCAAGGCCGTGCAGCGCGTCAACTGCACCGCGCCCCTCAACACCCCGCTCATGCAGAGCGCGGCGTCGGGCATGGGCATGGCGCTCAAGCACACGCTCTTCGGGCCGGCGCAGGTGCCCCTCTACAACAACCTCGACGGCGCGCCCTTCGACCACATGCGCCTGCCGGAGCTGCTGGGCGGTGCCGTCACCGCCCCCGTCATGTGGGAGAAGACCCTCAACGCCCTCTTCGACGCAGGGGTCGACCGCGTGGTCCAGGTGGGCCCCGGCGGCATGTTGCTCGAGATGGCGCAGGCTGTCGCCGCCCAGCGCGGCTTGCAGCTCAAGACCGCTTGCGCGGCAACGGTCGAAGACATAGCCTGCATCAGCATCTAGCCAGAGGGCCTGCGGGCCCGTGAGGAGTGCGAGTACATGGGAAAGTTCCAGACCTGGTTGGTCAACTTCATGCAGGGGCGCTACGGCTTTGACGAGCTCAACCGCCGCCTGACCACCGTCGTCATCGTCGTCTTGCTGGCATCGATTGTGTGCACCTTCGTGGGCAGGATCACCCAGCTGGGCCTGCTCTACGCCGTGGGCAACATCGCCAACCTGGCCAGCACGCTGGGCATCATCCTCGTCTTCTTCCGCGCGTTCTCGCGCAACATCCCGGCGCGCATGGCAGAAAACGACCGCTTCATGAAGAAGGAGCGCCGCGCTGCCAACAAGAAGGAATACAAGTACCTCTCCTGCCCGCATTGCAAGCAGGAGATGCGCGTGCCGCGCGGCAAGGGCAAGATTGCCGTAAAATGCCCCAAATGCGG
>SFLO01000040.1 GCA_004553405.1 Coriobacteriaceae bacterium | reverse complement strand
GGTTCCATCAACCACCCCGTCGACCGCGACCCGGTCTGCGGCTTCAACGGCATCATCGGCGACCGCTGCCCTGGCTGTGGCCGCACGGAAGACGACGTCAAGTTCGAGCGCATCCGCCGCATCACCGGCTACCTGGTGGGCACCCTCGACCGCTTCAACAACGGCAAGCGCGCCGAGGAGGCAGACCGCGTCAAGCACGACGTGAGCGCGCAGGGCTAAACCGCGCAAAACGCGCACGCTGCCTGGGGCGGGCCGATGTGCCCGCCCCTTCTTGCATGCGCGTGCCAGCTCGAGCAACAGGAGGAGGACACCATGAGCATCCGCATCGCAGGCATCGAGAGCGAGTCCATCGTCGACGGGCCGGGCTTTCGCTTTGCCGTCTACACCCAGGGCTGCCCGCACGCCTGCCCGGGCTGTCACAACCCCCAGACCCATCCCTTCGAGGGCGGGCGGATGGTGGAGGCAGAAGAGCTCATGGACTCCCTGCAGGCCTCACCGCTCAACAAGGGCGTGACGCTTTCTGGCGGCGAGCCCTTCTGCCAGGCAGAGGAGCTGCTGCCCTTTGCCCGCCTGGTGAGGGCGGCGGGCATGAGCCTGTGGGCCTACAGCGGCTACACCTTCGAGCAGCTCGTCTCCGATGACGCCCCTCGCGGCTCGAGGGAGCTTCTGGGCCTGTGCGACGTGCTTGTCGACGGCCCGTATGTCGCGGAGCTCTCTTCCTACGACGCCCACTGGCGCGGCAGCACCAACCAGCGCCTCATCGACCTGCCCGCATCGCTGGCTGCCGGCCGCGCCGTCCTGTGGCAGGCAGAAGACCCCCTGGCCGCCTTCACGCGCCCTGTCGCAGACTAGGAGGGCAGCGCGCCGCCAGCCCAGCGTTGCGGGAGCTTGACGGAGCGGTACCCCCTGCCTCTTCGCTGTGCCTTTGGGTTATACTTCCCCGCTAGTGTTTCACTTGAGGGAGGAATAATTTGAGCAAGCGCGGAAATCTCACCATCGTGATCCAGGCAGGCGGGGAGTCCCGCCGCATGGGCAGGTCCAAGGCGACGGTGCCCTTCCTGGGCGAGCCCCTGCTGCTGAGGGGCGTCAACCGCCTGCTCCCCTTGGCGGATGAGTTCATCATCACCACCAACGAGCCCCAGAACCTGGGCTTTCTCGACGACTGGGTCGACAGCGGGCGCATCCGCCTAGTGACAGACATCAGCGACACCCGCGGCGCCCTGCACGGCGTCCACACCGCTCTCAACGCGGCGAGCAACCCCTATGTGGCCATGGTCGCCTGCGACATGATCTTCCCCAGCCGCAGCCTCATCAGTGCCGAGCTCACCGCCATCAAGCGCGAGGGCACGGACATCGCCGTCCCCAAGACCTCCTTCGGCTACGAGCCCTTCCACGGCGTCTACCGCCGCAAGACCTGCCTGCCCGCCGTCCTCGAGGCGCTGCAGCAGGGCGAGACCCGCGCCACCTCGTGGTTCGACAAGGTTAAGCTGACGGAGTTCACAGCAGAGATGGTCGCCCAGATCGAGCCCCGCGGCGGCTGCTTCATCAACACCAACACCCCCGAGGAGCTTGCCGCGATCGAGCGCAAGATCGTCGAGGGTGGCATCCAGGAGAGGGAGAGCTTTGTTTCTTGACGCCTTGATCGACGCCGGCCTGGACAGCCTCAAGCTGCTGCCCTTCCTCTTTGCCACCTACCTCTTCATGGAGTGGCTCGAGCACGGGGCAGGGGAGCGCTTTGAGCGCACGATCGCCAAGGCGGGCAAGGCCGGCCCGCTCATCGGCGCCCTGCTGGGCGTCGTCCCGCAGTGCGGCTTCAGCGGCGCGGCGGCAACGCTGTACGCGGGCCGCGTGGTCACCCTGGGCACCCTGGTGTCCGTCTTCCTGGTGACCTCGGACGAGATGCTGCCCGTCATGCTGTCCCAGCAAGTCGAGCTGGGCCTCATCGCCAAGGTGCTGGGCATCAAGGTCCTCGCCGGCATGCTGGTGGGCTTTGCCCTCGACGCCGCCCTGCGCGCCATGGGCCGCGAGCACGTGGGCTTGGGCAGCGCGCACCTGCACGAGGGGCACAGCGGCAACGACATCCGCCAGCTCTGCGCCCAGGAGGGCTGCGACTGCGCGGAGGGCTGCGACTGCAGCAGCTGCGAGCGCTTCCACGAGCTCGAGGAGCGCCTTGCCTGCGAGCTGGCGCACGAGCGCGAGTGCGGCCACGACCACGCGCACGATCACGATCATGGACACGACCACGGCCACGGGTGCTGCGGCCACGATCACGGCCACGAGCATGCCGGCGGCGCCAAGTGGGGCCACCTGTGCCTGGCGGCCCTGCGCCACAGCCTCCAGATCACCGTCTTCGTCTTCATCATCTGCCTGCTGCTCAACCTGGTGGTCGAGGCGGGCCTGGAAGACGCCATCGCCGGGCTTGCGTCGTCTGCCGTGGCGGGCTCTGCCGTGGCGGCCGTGGTGGGCCTCATCCCCAACTGCGCCGTCTCCGTGGCGCTCACCCAGCTCTACCTCGACGGCGTCTTGGCCGGCGGCGCCATGATGAGCGGCCTGCTCGTCAACGCTGGCGTGGGCCTCATCGTCTTGCTGCGCACCAACAACGACTCGCGCGAGAACCTGCGCATCTGCGGGCTCATGCTCTGCACAGGTATCGTCTTTGGCCTCGCGGTGGAGCTCCTCGGCATCCTCTAGGGTATTCGGCTTCTTCGCGGCCTTTTCGCGCTGGTTGCCGGTTCCGGCACCCCCGCCGTTGCCAAGCTGCAATGTGGCGGGGAGGTGACCCTTCAGCGCCTTTTCAGCTTTCCTTAGTACTCTCTAGATGTCGAAGTTAGAGGCGGGGTCGCACCCGCTTGACGATAGGAGGCAGACATGAGCGAGTACGGAACCGGCCCCACGCCCCCCGAGGGCATGAGCACCGAACAGCGCCAGGAGGCGGCAGACGCCGCGTACGGCCGCGCCCAGAGCGCAGCCGCGGCGGCAGGCATGGATGCCAGCCGCGCGCGCGACGCAGAGGCCCAGGCCAAGCGCGCCCGCAAGGAGGCAGAGGCGGCAGAGCGTGCCGCCAACAAGGAGGAGCGCCGCAAGGCGCGCGAGCAGCAGCGCGCGGAGCGTGCCAAGAACCCCGGGGCCGCTGTCTTTGGCAAGGCCTTTGCCGGTGGCGCGGCTGGCGCCCTGAGCGTGGTGCTTGTCGCGGCTCTCATCTTCGGGCTCACACCGGCGGGCAATATCTTCCGCGGCGGCAGCGGCGGAGCCAGCGGCACCATCAGCATCGAGAACGCCGAAGACGCCACCCTGGCACAGGCCGTGGCTGCCAAGTGCCTCGACTCCGTGGTCACCATCTACATCTATTCGGCCAACAGCGACTGGAGCCAGTACTTCGGCGGTGGGTCGTCCTCTTCCAGTGAGCCCAACGGCCTGGGCTCCGGCGTGATCATCCGCAGCGATGCGGACAAGAGCTACATCGTCACCAACTACCACGTCCTTGAGGACTGCTCCAAGGCCACGGTCACCGTCAACGGCCAGACCTACACCTGCACGGCCGTGGGCTATGACTCCGAGGCAGACATCGCCGTGGTCACCATCCCCGTGGGCGGCCTGAGCGTTGCCGAGTGGGGCGACTCCGGCAGCCTGACCGTGGGCGAGTGGTGCATGGCCATCGGCTCCCCCATGGGCTATGAGAGCACCTGCACGGCGGGCATCGTCTCTGCCCTGGGCCGCAACGCCGCCGTCCAGGACGGCAACAACGTCTACTACAACTCCGACGTCATCCAAACGGACGCCGCCATCAACCCCGGCAACTCCGGCGGCGCGCTGGTCGACGCCGAGGGCAAGCTCATCGGCATCGTCGAGTACCTGGCCACGTACTCCCAGAGCAACGCGGGCCTGGGCTTTGCCATCCCGCAGAGCACGGCGCAGGCGCTGGTCGACAAGATCATCGAGAAGGGCGGCAACGTCGAGACCGCCTTCCTGGGAGTCACCACCTCCAGCGATGTCACCAGCACCGACGGCCTCACCGTCACCGGCGTCCTCGAGGGCTCTGCGGCAGACAAGGCCGGCATCAAGGCGGGCGACAAGCTGACCAAGGTGGGAGACACCGCCATCAACTCCTACAGCGACCTCAAGGCCGCGATGTCACCGCTGACGGCAGGCGACAAGGTACAGCTCGAGTTCACCCGCGACGGCAAGGCCATGAGTGCAAGCACCACCCTCACCAGCGAGAGCGCCGTCGACCAGGACAAGTATTCCAGCAAGCTCGATGTCAACGACGGCAGCGGTTCCAGCAACGGCCAGAGCCAGCAGCAAGGCGGCAGCGGCCAGGGCTACGGCTACGGCAGCCTCGAGGAGCTCTTCCAGAGCCTCCAGGGCGGCGGCAGCGGCAGCAGGGGCCAGAGCTTCTGGAGCGAGTAAACCCTAACGCGCAGGCAATGAAAAGCGCCCCTCGGCTTGAGGGGCGCTTTCTGTACGGTGCGGGTGGTGCGACGTGGGGGCTAGGCGGGGTTCACGAAGTTCTTGACGAAGCGGTAGCCGTAGCCGCGGACGGTCTCGATGACGCTGGGGCTCAGGCCGACGCTCGAGAGCTTGTCGCGCAGGCGCTTGATGTGGGTGTCGACCGTCTTGGTCTCTACCACGTACTGCCAGTCCCAGGCCTCCTTGAGCAGCTGCTCGCGGCCCAAGACAGTGCCTGCATGGGCCATGAGGGTTGCCAACAGCTCAAACTCGCGCGGGGTGAGCTCGATCTCTGTGCCGTTGTAGGTGGCGCGGTGGCCGGCTTCGTCCAGGTGCACGCCGCTGACGTCCATGACGCGCACGCCCTCCTCCATGGAGCTCATCTGCTGGGGGGCGCGGCGCAGCAGGGCGTGGACGCGCGCCAGGAGCTCGCGGATGCCGAAGGGCTTGGCGAGGTAGTCGTCTCCGCCCAGCTCGAGGCCCACGACCTTGTCGAGCTCGGTGTCCCTTGCAGAGAGGAAGAGGACGGGGACGTTGGAGCTGCTGCGGATGCGGCGGCAGACCTCGTAGCCGTCGATGCCGGGGAGCATGACGTCCAAGATCACGAGGTCGTACTCGGCGGCCTTGGCCATGGCGACGGCCTTGTCGCCGCTGTGCGCGACGTCGACCTTGTAGCCCTCCTTCAGGAGGTTGAAGCTGACGATGTCCGTGATGCTTTCCTCGTCGTCAACCACGAGAATGCGCTGCTCGTTGAGTTCTTCCATGGCGGCCTCCTTCCAGGGGCAGTGCCTCGGCTGTCTGCGTTGCCCTCATTGTGTCATGCGCGCGGCCTCGCGCAGCGGCTTTGTTACCGTGCTGCTGCCATCATGGGGTACCATCGAGCCCACATGTACCCGAGCTGCCCCTCCGGGAGGAACCCCATGCTTCTTGCAGTCGACATCGGCAACACCCAGACCACCGCAGGCCTCTTCGAAGACGGCCAGATGCGGGTGCGCTGGGCAGTCACCACCCGCGCGGCAGACACCCCCGACGAGCTCCATCAGACGCTGTTCACCCAGCTCGCCCTGAGCGGCCTGGAGCTGGCCTGCATCGACGACGCGGTCATCGCCAGCGTGG
This sequence comes from Coriobacteriaceae bacterium, assembly GCA_004553405.1. GTDB lineage: Bacteria > Actinomycetota > Coriobacteriia > Coriobacteriales > QAMH01 > W2P13-069. The sequence continues at coordinate 1,105 of SFLO01000040.1, read as the reverse complement.
TGCCCGCGCTCACGTCCACCTGGGCACAGGTGGCCGAGCGCGTGAGCGGCCAGCGCCCCGTGGTGGTGGGCCCCGGCGTCAAGAGCGGCCTGCCCATGCGCTACGACAACCCGGCGGAGGTGGGCGCAGACCGCGTGGCAGACGCCGTGGCGGCCGTGGCGCTCTACGGCGCGCCGGTGGTGGTCGTCGACCTGGGTACCGCCACGAACATCGAGGTGATCGATGAGACCGGCTCCTTCCGCGGCGGCATCATCGCGCCGGGCCTGCGCAGCGGCGCGGACAGCCTCTTCAAGCGCGGCGCCCTGCTCTCGCAGGTGGGCCTTTCGATGCCCGACCACGTGATCGGCACCAACACGGCAGATGCCATGCGCAGCGGCATCATGCTCGGCGAGGTCGCCCGCATCGACGGTCTGGTGCAGCGCATCTTCGACGAGCTGGGCTACAAGGCTCCCGTCATCGCCAGCGGCGGCCTGGGGCGCTACCTCATGGGCGCCTCCACCACCATCACCGCCTTCGAGCCCGACCTCACCCTGGAGGGCCTGAGGATCATCTACCAGAAGAACAGGGGCGCCCGCCGCGGCGCCAAAGCCTAGGGAGTCACCATGGCAAACCCCCACTGCGACACCAAGCACCAGGCAGCGCGCCGCGCCGGCGCCTGCGAGAACGGCGGCTGCGCCTGCGACGGCAAGGAGCGCTGCAGCACGGCCGAGGAGTTCTACGCCCGCGAGCTGCCCCCCGCAGTGATCGAGTACTTCAAGAAGGAGCACCCACCGCGCGAGGTCATGGACTTCATCGTCGACAACGTCAACGAGCTCCTCACCGAGGAGGCCCGCCAGGCGCAGTTCGTGAGCGACGTGAGCCACGAGATCCGCACCCCGCTCACGGCCATACGCGGCACGGCGGAGACCCTGCTCGACGGCGGCGTCCCCGAAGAGCTGCAGAGGCGCTTCCTCACCCAGATCATCAACGAGTGCGACCGCCTCACCCGCCTGGCCAACGACCTGCTCACGCTGCAGAAGGCCGAGGGCCAGGACATGGAGCTGTCGAGGCTGGACCTGCGCACGGTGGCGGACAACTGCGCCCTGCTCATGGGCGAGCTGCTCGA
>SFLO01000039.1 GCA_004553405.1 Coriobacteriaceae bacterium | reverse complement strand
ATGTCGACCCCCAGGGCAAAGGCGTTGCGGATGTCTTCGATGGTGGCGCAGTCGGCCATGATGATGGTCTCGCCCTTGAGGCCGGCCACCGTGTCTGCAAAGCTCTTGCCGTCCGGGCGGGGGCGGTCGGTCGCATCGATGGCGACGATGTCTGCACCGGCGGCGACGCAGGCCTTGGCGTGTCGCAGGGTCGGGGTGATGTAGACGCCCTCATGGCCGTCCTTCCACAGGCCGATGACGGGCACCTCGACGCGCCCCTTGATCGCGGAGATGTCCGCGAGGCCCTGGCAGCGGATAGCCGCAGCGCCGCCGAGCTCGCAGGCGCGCGCCATCTGGGCCATGGTCTCCGGGTGGCGCAAGGGCTCTCCCGGGTAGGCCTGGCAGCTCACGATGAGCTTGCCCTTGATCTGCTCGATGATGGGATGGGTCATGGTTGCATGCTCCTTGGTCTTAGCCCTAGCGGCTCTCACGCCTCCAGGCTGTCCAACAGGTTTTCCGCCGCACCGATGAGGGGGGCGTCGCCACCCAGGGTGGCGGGGATGATGGGAGTGCTCTTCAAGGGCTCCAGCGCCTGGGACGCATAGCCTTCCTCCAGCGCCGCCCGCCACAGCGGGCCCGCGTTCACGACCGTGCCGGTGAGGACGATGGCCTCGGGGTCGAGGATGTTGGCCCAGCTGCCGCAGGCCTCGCCCAGGGCGAAGCCGGCCGCCCTCAGAGTCTGCGCGGCGTGCTCGTCGCCCGCCTCTGCGCGCTGGGAGACCTGCGCGCCCGTAACGCTGTGGTCGAAGTCATCGCTTGCCATGGAGACGCCCTGGTACAGCGCCCCGATGCCCGTGCCGCTGGTGACGCCTTCCACATGGGCGCTGCCGCCGCACACGCAGTCCTGCCCGACGGCAAGGGGGTGCAGCGTGTGGCCGATGTGTCCAGCCGCGCCGTGGAAGCCCCTCATGATCTTGCCGTCGACGGCATACGCGCCGCCGATGCCGGTGCCCGCCGCCACGAAGAGGCAGCTCGACAGGCCCTTCGCACCGCCCCAGCGCGTCTCGCCCAGGGCGTGGCCGTGCACGTCGCCCATAGCCGCTGCCGGCAGGCCCAGGGCCTCCTCCACTGCCGCGGCCAGGGGCTGGCCCGTCCAACCGGGCATGATGCCGTTGGCATAGAGCACGCTGCCGTCGCGCGGGCTGATGCAGCCGGCAGCTGCTATGCCAACACCGGCCAGCTCCTCGCCAGCTGCCTGGCGCTGCATCTCGAGCGCCACGTCGATAACGCTTTGCAGCACGGCCTCCCCGCCGCGCAGGGGCTCTGTGGGCGCAGAGCAGCGCGCCACGATCGAAGGGGCGCCCTCCTCGCCATAGCGCACGAGCGCTCCGGCGATCTTGGTCCCGCCCAAGTCGATGGCGATCACAGTGCAGGGTCTCATCAGCCCTCCTCACAGGCAGCTCTCAACAGTCGCCGTCTAGGATACACCGCCGCGGCCTGAGCGCAGCCCTCCCCTGCAAACGAAGACAGCCCTCCGAAGAGGGCTGTCCGCAGTTGAGAGCTCTGTGTGCCTACAGGCGCGGGGCGGAGGCCACGTCCATGAGGCCGGCGCGCTTGAGGACGCGCACGATCTCGATCACGTCGTCGCCCACCAGCGGCTGGACGGGCTCGCGCATCTGGTTGGTGTTGAAGACGCCCATCTGCCACAGGGCCGTCTTGAAGGCACCCACGCCGGCGCCAAAGCCCACGGTGGCCTGCACGCGGCGAGTGACGAACATCAGGCGGGCCAGGTAGTCCTGCTTCTCCTTGACGGTGTCCCAGTCCTTGGCCTGGTAGGCGTCCCACATCTCCACGTACTCGCGCGGGGCGAGGTTGGCCAGGCCGGGGACGGATCCGTCTGCGCCGCCCAGGTACGCGCCGTCAACGCAGACCTCATGGCCGGTGAGCAGCTGCAGCGGGTGGCCGGCGTCCTCGTTCTCGAGCATCAGCCAGCGGAACTGCACGTCATCGCCAGAGGAGTCCTTCACGCCGGCCAGGACGCCATCGTTGCCCAGGCGCACCAGCATGGTGGGGTCGAGCTTGGTGTGGACGCACACGGGCAGGTCGTAGGCGAACAGCGGGAGCTCGGCGTGCTCGCGGATGACGCGGAAGTGGCGCTCGTTCTCCTTGGGGCCACCCAGGGCGTAGAAGGGAGCGGTGCACACGAGGCCGTCGACGTCGTACTGCTGGGTGCGCTTGACCTGCTTGATCACGCGCTCGGTCTCCATGTCGATGACGCCGGCCAGGACGGGCACGCGGTGGTCGACGATGCGCACGGCCTCCTCCAGCAGCTGGAAGCGCTGGTCGTCGTTGAGGAAGGCGACCTCGCCGCTGGAGCCTAGGAAGAACAGGCCGTGGACGCCGCCCTCGATCATGCGGTTGATGGAGCGCTCGAAGGCGGGCACATCGAGCTCGCGGTTGGCGTCCAGGGGCACGACAACCGGCGGGATGACGCCGTAGAACTTGGAATCTGCCATGAGGCAACCTCGTGTTTCTCTCGCTTGAGTTTCATGTTGGCGCTGTTACAAGCGCGCGTAAAAGTATGACGCTGCTGTGCCCAAATGCAAGCGCGGCGCGTGCTAATTCCCTGCACCCAGCGCCGCGTTGGGCGCTCAGCCCACGACGCAGTGCGAACCGCAGCTGCCCGGGCGCCTGCGGGCCGCCCCCACCATGGCGGCAGCCGTCTGCAGGCGCAGCGCCGTGCGGCGGGTGAACGCAGCGTCGCGCGGGTTGGAGGACGGGGCCAGCCCACCCTCGAGGTCGCTCGCGCAGCGCTCGAGTGCGGCAGCTGCCTGCTCGAGCCCTGCCATGCTGCGCAGGGCCATGCAGTGCTCGTCCATGGCGGCGCGCATGCCTTCTTCCGCTGCCTGCGCCGCCGTTGATGCGACGGTGGTCCAGGCTGGCAGCTCGCGCTCTCCCAGCGTGCTGGCATCATGCGCAGCCCAGCGCGCGGCAGACTCTCCCGCCCTCATCCCAAACACCAGGCAGTTGGCTGTGGAAAGGCCTCCCAGGCGGTCTGCGCCGTGCATGCCGCCGGTGCATTCCCCCGCCGCGTACAGACCGGCAACGTCGGCAGAGGCGTCTGCGCCGATGCGTATGCCGCCGTTGCTCGCATGGGCGTAGAGCGACACCCTCAGCGGAGCGCTCGGATCGACTCCCGCCTCGCTGCGCAGCCAGCTGTTGTAGACCTGCACGAAGTCCGGCAGCTCCCTGGGGAACTCCGGCTGCAGCAAGAGGCCCTGCGGGCCAGCCTCCTCTATGGCCAGGTCGACGGCACGCGACTCCAGGCGCGCTGTGAAGGGCCCGTAGCCGCTGCGCAGCTCGAGCAGCCTGCGCGCCTCCTGCTCGCCTCCAAGGCGCTCGACAAGCTCCTGCGGCAGGCGCATGTACTTGAAGGTCTTCTCGTTGAACACCAGCCCCTTGCGAGGGCTCACCATGCCCGGCATGAACTGCATGAACTCCATGTTCACCAGGGAGGCTCCCGCACCGGCGGCCAGGGCCTGCATGGTGGCACGGCAGTCGCCGCTTGTGAGCCTCCGGCTGAAGAGCGAGCCCGCCCCACCGCCTGCGAGCACCAGCGCGCGGCATCTCAGCTGCATGAAGGCACCCTCATGCTCGTCCCAGAAGACCGCTCCGCACACGGCGCCGCTGTCGTCGGTGAGTATGTCGAGCAGCTCCAGGCCGCCGCGCTGCCGCACACCCTGCCCTTGCAGGCGCGCGCCCAGCACCTCCCTGAACGAGGCACATTCCAGGCCGCGCCAGCTGCGGTGCTTATGGTCGAAGCAGGGTATGTACTCGCGCTGGCCTGCCGTGCCCTCCGCGGCGCGGCGCAGGTGCACGCCCCACGCCTCGAGGCGCCGCACAGCGGGCTCGATGCCGGCAACGAAGCTCTCCACAAGCTGCCCGTCAAGCTGCTGGCAGCCAACCTCGGCGATGGTTGCGGCAAGGTCGGCCGCATCACCGTCATCTGCAGGTGCGATGAGCCCCAAGCCCCAGGTACCCCTGAAGAAGCTCGAGCCAGAGAACACCGGCCCGCTGCTTGCCAGCAGCACGCGAGCTGCGGGGTGCGCCCCTGCCGCGCAGCTCGCCGCCACGCAGCCTGCGATCCCGCTGCCCACCACGATCACATCGTATTCAGCGCTCATGAGCCCCCTCTCTCAACAAAACAGCCTCATAGTACGGCATGAGGCGGGCCCATGCGGACCCGCCTCTTTGCTGTGGCGTTGTTCAAGCTCCCCTTACTTGAAGCACTCCTCGCTGGGGTGCAGCAGGCTGGGTGCGGCACCCAGCAGCAGCTTGGTGTAGGGGTCCTTGGGGTTCTCGAAGACGTCCTTGGCCTTGCCGCGCTCCACAATGACGCCCTTGTTCATGACGATGATGCGGTCCGAGATGTAGCGCACGGTGGAGATGTCGTGGCTGATGAAGACCATCGCCAGGTTGAGCTCCTTCTTGAGGTCCATCAGCAGGTTGAGGATCTGCGCGCGCACAGAGACGTCCAGCGCGGATGTGGGCTCGTCGGCGATGATGGCCTCGGGGTTGAGTGCCAGGGCGCGGGCGATGGCCACGCGCTGGCGCTGGCCGCCGGACATCTGGCCGGGCAGGGCCTCAAGGCAGCTTGCGGGCAGACCCACCAGGTGGATGAGCTCGCGGACGCGCTTCTCACGCTCTTGCGGGGTGCCCACCTTGTGCACGACCATCGGGTCGAGCAGCTGGTCGTGGACGCTCATGCGGGCGTTGAGGGCGGTTGCCGGGTCCTGGAACACCACGGAGAGCACGCGGCCGATGGTCTTGCGGTCTGCCGCGGTGCGGTTGGTGACGTCCTTGCCCTTGAAGTACACATGGCCGCTGGTGGGCTTCTGCAGGCCGCAGAGCACGTTGGCGGTGGTGGACTTGCCGCAGCCGGACTCGCCCACGATGCCGATGGTCTCGCCCGGCATGAGCTTGATGCTCACACCGCGGACGGCCTTCACCTTGTTGGGGTGCAGCAGGGAGCCCGTGCGGGTCTTGAAGGTGACATGGATGTCGTCGAGGAAGATCAGCGGCTCGCCGGCATCTGCAGGGGTGTCGTCCGGCACGGAGGTCTCCGGGACGGGGATAGCCTGCAGCTGCTCGCGGACGTCGCGGCGGCCAGAGCGCTCCTCGGGGGCAACGGCGGTCTTCTCGTCTGCCATTATTCCCTCCCCTCTGCCGGCACCAGCGGCTCAAGGCCGATGCGCTTGAGCTCGCTGTCAGGCAGCTCGGCATAGTAGTGGTCTGTGCCCTTGAGGCGCTTGAGCATGGGCGGCACGTTGGAGACGGCGTCTGGATGGCTCGAGCGCGGGCGGAAGCGGTCGCCTTCGGGGAAGTCCTTGGGGCTGGGGACAGATCCGGGAACCTGGTGCAGGCGGTCTCCGCCGGCCTCGATGGAGAGCACGGAGCCCAGCAGGCCCCTGGTGTACTCGTGCACGGGGCCGCACATGATGTCGCGCACCGGGCCCTGCTCCACAACCTGGCCTGCGTACATGACCGTGATGGAGTTGGCGACCTCTGCCACCAGGGCAAGGTCGTGGCTCACGAAGACCATGGCAAAGCCCAGCTCGTGCTGCAGGCGGTTGAGCAGGTCGACGACCTGCTTTTGCACGGTGACGTCCAGGGCGGTGGTGGGCTCGTCTGCGATGACGACCTTGGGGTCGCGGGTGAGCGCCATGGCGATGAGCACGCGCTGGCGCTGGCCGCCAGAAAGCTCATGCGGGTAGGAGCACAGCACGCGGCTGGGATCGAGGCCCACCAGCTCCAGAAGCTCCTCTGCCGTGCGGGTGCCGCCGCGGGAGGTGAGCTGCTTGAACTGCGCGCTGATGAGCATGGAGGGGTTGAGCGAGGAGAGCGCGTCCTGGTAGACCATGGCGATCTCCTTGCCGCGCAGCTCGTTCATGGCCTTGGGGTCGAGGTCGAGCAGGTTCTGCCCGTTGTAGATGATCTGGCCGCTGATCTTGGCCTTGGGGTCGAGCAGGCCCATGATCGCCATCGAGGAGATGGACTTGCCGCAGCCGGACTCGCCCACCAGGCCCATGGTCTGGCGCGGGCGCACCACAAAGCTCAGGTGGTCGACCACGTTGACGTCGCCGTGGCGGGGGAACTGGATGCAGAGGTCCTTGACCTCCAGGATGGGCGGCACGTCCGTGCGGGCCTCGAAGCGGTCCGTGCGGCGGGTCTCGACGTCCCTGAGGGCGGCTAGGCGCGCCTCGAGGGCCTCGGCCTGAGCGGCGTAGGCCAGCTTGGGGTCGGCGACGAGGCGGTCGGCCTCGCGGTCGGAGGAGAGGTTGTCGTCGGCTGCCTGCAGCGGGGCTGCGGGAGGAGCCGCCATGGCGTCGGTCACACCCTCAGAGAGGATGTTCAGGCACAGAACCGTGATCATGATGAACAGGCCGGGGAAGAGCGCCTGCCACCAGCGGCCGGAAAGCACGCCGGCGCGGGCATCGGCGAGGATGTTGCCCCAGGTGGGGGTGGGCTCGGGGATGCCGGCAGAGATGAAGGCGAGCGATGCCTCGAAGACGATGGCGTCTGCCACGCACACCACGGTGAAGACCAGGATGGGGGCAAGGCAGTTGCGCATGACGTGCTTCCACAAGATCCAAGGAGCACGCGAGCCGTATGATGTTGGCGCGGACGACGCGTGCGATCTGCGGCGCATAGAGGATGCCGATGGCCACGATCAGCGAGGGGATGGACGCACCCATCACGATGACCACGGTGGCGGCCAGCGCGATGCCGGGGAAGGACATGATGACGTCCATGATGCGCATGATGACCTCAGAGATCCAGGTACGGGTCACTGCGGCCAGGGCGCCGATGATAGCGCCGAAGAAGAGGGCGAACGCCGTGGATCCCAAGCCGATGAGCAGGGAGTAGCGTGCGCCGTACATGACGCGCGACATGACGTCGCGGCCCTTGTCATCCGTGCCGAAGAGGAACTCGCCGTTGGGGGCGAGGCGCGCGCTGTAGATGGACAGCGGGTCGTAGGGCGCGATGAAGTTGGCAAGGATCGCCATGAGGACGATGAGCGTCAAGACGACGAGGGAGATCTTGCCTCCGAGGCTCATGGCCTTGAGGTGCCTGAGGCTGAGCTTCTTGCCGGAGGTGGACTCCATCTTCTGGGAAAGACCTTCTCTGAACTGTGCCATATGCCTACACCGTCCTGATTCGCGGGTCGATAAGGACATAGAGCATATCGACGATGATGTTGATGATGATGAAGGCCAGGGCGACCACCAGGACCACGCCCTGGATCAGCGTGATGTAGTTGGCCTGGATTCCCTGGAGGATGAGCATGCCCATGCCGGGGAGGTTGAAGATGACCTCGATGACGACGGCGCCGCCGATGAGGTGGGCGATCTTGAGGCCCAAGACGGTGACGGGGCTGATGAGGGCGTTGCGCAGCACGTTTTTGGCCACGACGGTGCCCATGGGGATGCCAAAGCCGCGTGCCGTGCGGACGTAGTCCTTGTCAAGCTCCTCGACCATGGAGGTGCGGATGACGCGGATCATCTGGCCGGCAACGGGCACGGCCAGGGCGAAGGCCGGCAGGGCCATGCGCGCGCACCATCCGCCCGGGTCGCTGAAGAAGGCCGGCAGCGCGCCGGAGGCGGGCAGCAGGCCCAGGTTGCTCGAGAACAGCAAGATCAAGAGCACAGCCAGCCAGAACGAGGGCATGGCCAGGCAGACGATCGAGAATATGCGGATCACCTGGTCTGGCCAGCGGTCTCTGTAGAGCGCCGATATCACGCCCAGCACCACCGAGAGTATCAGCGCGATCACCAAGCCGGCAAAGGTGAGCTCCAGGGTGACGGGCAGGGCCTGGCCGATCTTCTCTGCGACAGAGACCTTGGTGGCGCCGTAGACGCCCAGGTCACCGTGGCAGAGGTCGCCCAGGTAGCGGAAGTACTGCACGACGATCGGGTCGTCGAGGCCGTGCTCTTCTGTGTACTGCTGAACCTGCTCGGGGGTGGCGTTCTCTCCCAGGACCGAATACGCCTGGTTGATGGGAGAGAGCGAGGTGATGAAGAAGACCAGGATGGTCACGCCTATGACCATGATGGGCAGCGCGATGAGGCGCCGGCCGATCAGTCTCACGAGGTTGTTCACCACTCCTCCTTTCAATCAACGAGTTCTGCGCAGGGCAGAAATTCGAGGCTACGGGAGCATTCTAACCGCGCGGCAGCGTCCTTGCTCGCTGCCGCGCGGCATGCCCGCCGCAGCCGCATAAAGAAACAAGGGGGCGAGCCCGTGAGGGCCCGTCCCCTTGCTCTATTTCTATCTGCAGCCCATGTGCTACTTAGCGGACTCCTCGGTGCAGCTTGCACCCAGGAAGTACAGACCGGTGGTGGCGACGGGCTTGAAGCCGGCGATGAGGTTGGGCCACCAAGCGGTGGTGACCTGGCGATGCATCAGCGGATACAGGGGCACCTGCTCGGCGATGAGGTCGAAGCACTGGTTGAAGAGCTCCTGCTGGGCGTCGCCCGTAGCCTCGCGGGCCTGCTGCATGAGGTCCTGGAGCTTGTCGAAGGTCTTCTTGTCGGAGTGCTGCCAGAAGGTGCGACCGGTGGTCCAGATGTTGTCGCCGTACCACCAGGACATCCACAGGTCGGGGTCGTTGCCGAAGCAAGAGGGGTCGCCCGGGGTGAGCAGGATGTCGTACTTGGCATCCTTGGGGTCGTTGAAGGCAGCCCAGTCGACCTCGCAGACGTTGAGGGTGACGGCGTTGTCGCCGAGGACGGCGTCCCAGTTCTCCTTGATCTGGGCAGCCAGGTCCTTGGGCCAGCGGTCGTTGACCATGAGCTCGAGCTTGAGGTCCTTGACACCGGCGTCCGCGAGCAGGGTCTTGGCCTTCTCGGGGTCGTAGGTGTAGACGGTTGCTGCCTGGTGGTAGTTGGCATGGGTCTCGGGCAGGAAGCAGGTGAGGGCCTTGGCGTAACCGGCGAGCTGGTTGTTGATCAGCTTCTCGATGTCGATTGCATAGAAGAGGGCCTGGCGGACGCGGTAGTCGTCGAAGGGCTTCTTCACGGTGTTGAACATCAGGAAGGCCAGGGAGAAGGAGTCCAGGGACTCAGCAGTGGCGCCGGCCTGCTTGACGAGGTCGATGTTGGCAGCGGGGACGCTCTCCATGACCTGTGCGGTTGCCTCGGTGAGGTACTGGGTGCGAGCGGTCTCGTCGGTGATGATGTCCCAGTGCATGGCAGCGGCGGTTGCGGGGTAAGAGCCGTTGTAGTTGGGGTTGGGCTCGAAGTCGACGGCTCCGCCGGCGTCGAAGTTGCAGGACTTGATGACCCAGGGGCCGGTGCCCAGGAAGGTGCCCTTGTCCAGATCCTCCTGCGCGGTGCCCTTGGGGAACACGCGGCAGGTGGCCAGGCGGCACTTGAGCAGGGACTCTGCGGGGTACTTGAGCATGACGCAGACGCCGTTGCCCTCCTCGGTGACCTTGTCGATGAAGCTCAGGAAGGGAGCGTAGAGAGCGTTCTCCATCTCGACCTTGATGGCGTTGACGACGTCTGCCGGGGTGACGTCGGTGCCGTCAGAGAACTTGGCACCCTCGCGCAGGGCGATGTGGTACTCGGTCTCGGAGACCTTCT
>SFLO01000038.1 GCA_004553405.1 Coriobacteriaceae bacterium | reverse complement strand
TCTGCCCGTTGAAGAGGAGCTAGACGATGGGGCTCACCCCCAACCAGCAGCAGGCCGTGCGCCACGCGGGCACGCCGCTGTTCATACAGGCGGGCGCGGGCACGGGCAAGACCTTCACCCTCACCAAGCGCCTGGCCTACGGCCTGTCTGATGAGAGCGGCCCGCTGCTGCCCGGCGTGGAAAGCGTGCTCACCATCACCTTCACCAACAAGGCAGCCGCAGAGCTGCTGGGCCGCGTGCGCGCAGAGCTGCGCGCCCAGGGCTTGGGAGACGCCGCCCTGGGCATCGACGCCGCCTGGATCAGCACCATCCACAGCATGTGCAAGTCGATGTTGTCCGCCCATGCGCTCCAGGCGGGGATAGACCCGGGCATGGAGCTCCTCTCGGAGGAGGAGAGCGAGGCCCTGCTACAGCAGGCGGTAGACGAGCTCCTCCCGCGCGACGACATGCAGGCCCTCATCACCGTGTACGGCCCAGAGGGCGCCTGCAGCCTGGTGAGCCAGCTCGCGCACCTGGTGGGGTTGGCCCCCGCCGGCGCGGCGGAGTTCTCGCTGGGCCCGCAGGTGACGGCCAAGCCCCTCAACGTGGTGCGCGGCCTGTGCGAGCAGCTCGAGGCCAGCCTTTTGAGCCTCGAGGAGCTGGGCGTCAGAGACGCGCCCAGCGCGCGCTGCGCCCTGGTCACGGGCTATCTCGAGGACATGGCCGCTGCCGCCCGCGAGCTTGCCGCCTGCTCGCAGCCGAGCTGGGAAGACCTCAGCGCGCGCGTGGGGTCGCTGCCCCTGCCCAAGGGCGGCAACCTCAAGAAGGCCTTCCGCGAGGACTTCGCCGATGCCTGCGATGCCGTCAGCCAGACGCTGGCGCTGGCCGCCGCCGCGCTTGCGCGCCAGCGCCTCGAATGCGCCTTGCATCTGGCCCAAGACGCCTCCTGCCGCCACCGCGCCCTCAAGGAGCGCCGCGGCGTGCAAGACACCAACGACCTCCTCATCCGCACCTACCGCCTGCTCCAGGAGCATCCGGACATCGCCCGCTCGTACCGCGAGCGCTTCGGCAGCGTGATGGTCGACGAGTTCCAAGACACAGACTCCCTGCAGGTGGGCATCATCGGCGCCGTCTGCGACGAGCAGCTGAGCACCCTCACCACGGTGGGAGACAAGCAGCAGAGCATCTACCGCTTCCGCGGGGCAGACCCGGTGGTCTACGAGTCTGTCAAGGAGCGCATGGCCGCTGCCGGCGGCGCGCGCGTTGCGCTCGACACCAACTTCCGCAGCCACCCCCACATCCTCTCCTTTGTCGAGGCCATCTTCTCGAACGCAGAGTTTTGGGGAGACGAGTTCCTCTTCATCAAGGCGGGCCAGGCCAACGCGCGCCCGCAGGCCTGGCTGCCGCAGGACAGCCCGCGCGTGGAGATGCTGCTGGCCGCCGGCAGCAAGAACCCCGAAGGGCGCGGCAGCACCCCTGCAGCCGCCCTGCGCGAGGCAGAGGCCGAGCTGATCGCAGAGCGCTTCGAGCAGCTGGCAGAGGCCGGTGCCGCTTTTGGCAGCATGGCCCTGCTGATGTTTTCCACCAAGAGCGCCGCGCCGTACCTGGCCGCCCTGCGCAGGCGGGGCATACCCTGCGCCGTCAGCGGCGGCAGCGACTTCTTCACCCTGCCCGAAGTCGGCGTGATGACAGCCCTGCTGCGCGTGCTCGAGCTCCCCGATGACGACAAGCCCCTGCTGGAGCTGCTGGCGTCGCCGCTGTTCGACCTGCCAGACGGCGACCTCCTCGCCCTGAGGCTCGTGGCGCGCCACGAGCTGCGCAACCCCGCCCCAGACGATATCCGCCCGCGCGTGAGCCTGTGGGACGCCCTCTGCTACCAAGCCGGGCGCCTGCCCTTCTCGGCGCAAGACCCCCTCTGCGCGCCCACGGCCTGCTCTCGCATGCGCTGGGCCAGCTGGGCTGCCAGCCCCTGCACCAGACCGTCTGGCAGCTGGTGGAAGACAGCGGCTGGCTCGAGGAGCTGCGGCGCGGCGGTGCCCAGGGGGTGGCGGCCGCGGCGAACATCCAGCGCTTCTGCGACCTGCTGGCCCAGCTCGAGCGGTGCGAGGGACCCAGCGCCGTCAAGGCGGGGGAGTACTTCGCCGGCATGAGGGAGGCAGCCTTGGCCGGCGCCGCCAAGGGCAGGCCGGGGCGCATGGCGGGCAAGGGGGCCAACGCCGTGCAGGTGATGACCATCCATGCGAGCAAGGGCTTGGAGTTCCCCATCGTTGCAGTTGCCCAGTACGAGCGCAGCGCAGGCAGCGCGGCCAAGGCCCAGGCAGCCGCCCTCACAGAAGGCGGCCAGCGCTACCTGCTGCTGCCCCTCAAGGCAGATGGCAGGGGAGAGGCGGGTGTGCGGGCCGCTGCGGCCGAGGAGGGCCTGCAGGCAGAGAGCCTGGCGGCTGCCACAGGCGCCGTGGCCTTCAGCGGTTTTGGCTGGCAGCAGTCCGCGCTCGAAGAGCAGCAGGAGCAGGAGCGTCTGCTCTACGTGGCGCTTACCCGCGCGCGCGAGCTGCTCATCATGGTGAGCAGCGACAAGAGCTGCGCCAGCACGGGTGCCCTGCAGGAGGGCGGCCTCGCGGCGCGCGTGGTGGGGGCGCTCTTCGGCAGCCTCCCCGAAGGAGACGGCACCATGCTCCTGGGCAACGGCACTCCTGTGGCCTGGCACATGCTCCCCGTCCCCTGGGCAGACAGCCAGGCCGCTCCTGCAGAAGATGACGACGGGCTTTCGGCGCTGCCGCCCGCAGCGCGCGAGCACGCGCTCGTCAGCCCGCGGGAGCACCGTCCCCTGCGCCGCAGCCTGCAGGCCCAGCAGCGCCGCATCGGCTCGTACAGCGCCCTCGCCGCAGCCGCCCATGGCCAGGAGCCGGCTGCGCCTGCAACGCCGGCGGGCGGGCACACGGTGTCTGCCGTGGGGTCTGCCTTCCACCTGGTGGCCCAGTGGGCGGCCCTGCAGCCCCATCCGTCCCAGCTCGCAGGCAGCCCGGCTTTGGAATCCAGGCTGGCAGCCGCCTCCCAGCGCTATGGCCTGGACGATGACGGCAGCCAGCGCCTGCGGGCGGCGGTGGGGGAGTGGCTCGCCTCGCCGCGCTGCGCGGGCCTTGCCAGCTGGCCGCGCCGCCTGCCAGAGCAGCCCTTCTGCGTGCAGGGCCCATGCGGCCCGCTGGAAGGCTCGCTCGACCTGCTGTGCTGCGCGCCCGGCGGTGCTGAGGCCCTGGTGCTCGACTACAAGACGGGCTTTTCCGGCGAGCCGGAGGAGCTGCGCCAGCGCTATGCCCTGCAGGCGGCTGTCTACGCCTATGCCCTGCTCTCCAGCGGCGGCTACGAACAGGTCGAGCTCGTCTTCGTCCGCCCAGAAGCCGGCATGCAGGAGCTGAGCTACACCTACACCGCAGCCCAGCTCGGCGAGCTCGCCGCCCTCATCGCAGCTGCGTAGGGGCTGGCACCGCTCGCCAGGCGGGGCTGCCCCGCGTCGCCTGCGCTGTGTCATGCTGGGTGCTGTCATCGCGTTGAAGGGAGTGGCTCCGGGTGCTCGAGGCCGTGCTGCTGGCGCTTGCCGGCTTTGTGATAGGGATACTCAGCGGCCTGCTGGGCGTGGGCGGCGGCACGGTGATCGTGCCCGTCTTGCGCCTGGGCTTTGCCTTCGAGGCCGTGTGCGCCACGGCGACGAGCCTGTTCACCATCATCTTCACGAGCGTGGGCGGCACCATCACCCACCTGCGCAACAAGACCACCATCCCCCAGCTCAGCCTCTGCCTGGGCCTGGGCGGCGCGGTCACCAGCTCCCTGGGTGCGCTGCTGAGCACCATGAGCCCCAGCTGGATGGTCATGCTGGCTGCCGCCCTCATCATCTCGTACAGCTGCCTCACCATGCTGCGCAAGGCGCTCAAGCTCCCCAAGGACGGGCCTGCGGCTGCGGCGCCGGCTGCCGGCGGGTCTGCGGCAGGCGCCAAGGCCACCGTCATCCCGCCGAGCGACGAGTTCTCGTTCACCTGGAAGAAGGGGCTCGCCGGCGTCGCCATCGGGCTGGCGGCCGGCCTGGCCAGCGGCTACGTGGGCGTGGGCGGCGGCTTTCTCATGGTGCCGCTCATGGTCAACCTCCTCAAGGTGCCCATGCGCAAGGCCAGCGGCACCAGCCTGCTCGCCATCATGATCTTGGCCATCCCCGGGGTGGCCACGCAGCTGGCCCTGGGCAACGTCGACGTCGTGGCGGGCCTCTGCATCGCCCTGGGCTCCATCCCCGGCGCCATGTTGGGCGCGCGCTTCGTCACCCGCATCCCCGAACGCCGTCTGCGCTTCATCTTCGCGGGTTTCCTCGCTGTTGCCGCCGTGTGCCTGATGCTCAACGAGCTCAAGCTCTTCTAGCGGCATTCCGCGCTCCCCGCTCCTCCTCCGTCAACACGGCTTGTCGAGATGGGGCATAATGGGTGGGATACGCCTTGAACAAGGGGGCCATTATGTCTCTGCGCTCGAAGAAGAGCTCTCCTGCCAGCACGCCCAAGAAGCGCCGCAGCAAACTCGCCGTTGTCGGCGGTGCGCTCCTGGCCGTCTTCGCCGTCTGCGTGCTGGGCGCTGTCCTGCTGTGCGCCTCCTGGCTGAGGGACCTGCCGGACTACAGCAACATCGACCTCTACGCAAAGAGCGGCTACTCGACCATCTACGCGTCTGACCGCACGACGGAGTTGGGCCGCATCACCCTCGAGAACCGCGTCGAGGTAGCCCGCAACGAGGTCTCCGACTACGTCATCAAGGGCACGGTCGACACCGAGGACGAGCGCTTCTACATGCACCACGGCGTCGACTTCATCGGCATCGCCCGCGCGTTGGTCAACAACTTCACCGGCGGCAGCCGCGAGGGCGCTTCTACCATCACGCAGCAGCTCGTGCGCAACACCGTGCTGCTCGACGAGATGAACTCCATCACCGTCGAGCGCAAGGTGAGGGAGATGTACATCGCCTTGAAGGTGGAGCAGGAGTACACCAAGGACCAGATCCTGATGATGTACATCAACGTCATCAACTACGGCAACGGCAACTACGGCATCGAGACCGCGGCCCAGGACTACTTCGGCAAGCCGGCCTCCGAGCTCAGCCTGGCGCAGTCCGCCATGCTCATCGCCATCCCGCAGTCGCCCACGGCAAACAATCCCCGCAACGACTACGAGCGCAACCTCGAGCGCGCCCACCTGGTGCTCAACCGCATGCTCACGCACGGCGACATCACCCAGGAGGAGTACGACGAGGCCATGGCCAAGCGCCCCAAGCTGGCCAAACACGACAGCAAGGACGACGAGGAAAGCACCGAGGACCTCGCCCCGCACTTCGTCGACTACGTCAAGCAGCTGCTGCAGACAGACGAGTTCCAGATTTCCGAGCTCACCCAGGGCGGGCTCTCCATCTACACCACGCTCGACGCCAACGCTCAGCGCGCTGCCAACACGGCCGTGCGCGAGGGCCTCTCGGGCTATGCAGACGAGTTCGACTGCTCGCTCAGCAGCATCGACCCATCTTCCGGCAACATCGTGGCGATGGTGGGCGGGCGCGACTACGAGGCCAGCCAGTTCAACCTCGCCACTCAGATGAGCCGCCAGGCGGGCTCGTCGTTCAAGCCCTTCACCCTGGTGGCCGCCATGGAGCAGGGCGTCGACCCAGACACCTACATCGACTCATCGAGCCCGGCGCAGATCACCCCCACCTGGACGGTGAGCAATTCGGAGGGCGAGGGCAAGGGCAACATGTCGCTGCGCTCTGCCACCACCTACTCCGTCAACACGGTCTACGCGCGCCTGGCCCACGGCATCGGGGCTGACTGCATCGTGGACGCCGCGCATCGCCTGGGCATCAAGAGCGAGCTTCTGCCCTATGAGTCGATCTGCCTGGGCGCCCAGGGCGTCAACACTCTCGAGATGGCCAGCGCCTACGCCACCCTGGCGGCAGGCGGCGTCTACCACGAGCCCCGCGCCATCCTCGAGGTGGTCAACGTGAGGGGCGAGTCCGTCTACACCGCCCCGGAGAGCTACGGCACCCAGGTGCTCTCTGCCGCCATCGCGCAGGAGGCCACCAAGATCCTCGAGACGGTTGTGCAAAGCGGCACCGGCACCGCGGCCTCGCTGTGGTGCGGCCAGCCCCAGGCGGGCAAGACCGGCACCTCCGAAAACGGCCGCGACCTGTGGTTCTGCGGCTACACGCCCCAGCTGGCAACGGCCGTGTGGGCGGGCTACCGCGAGGAGACCCCCACGGGCTACTACGGCGGCAGCACCTGCGCCCCCATCTGGCGCGCCTACACAGACGCCGTGCTCGCGGACGTTCCCTATGGCGAGTTCCCCACCACAGACGAGCAGCCCGTCTACACCTATGAGTGGGACTTCGCCGAGGAATCCGGCTCTGACGAGGGCGAGGCGGCCGACAAGGAGAAGCCCAAGAAGGACAAGAAGCCCAAGCCCTCCGAGGACCCCGAGACCCCGGAGCCAGAGCCCGAACCCGAACCTGAGCCCGAACCCGAGCCCGATCCCGAACCTGCACCCGAACCCGAGCCGGAGCCCGAGCCCGCAGCCCTCACAGAGGAGTAGCCCGCGCCAGCCTACACGCGGATGCCACCCATGGCCAGGCTCAAGACGTCGCGCGTGAAGCGGTAGCCGAAGGGCGGCTCCTCATCCCAGTCGCCGCTGGCGTCGCGCACCAGGGCGTCGAGGTCTGCGCCTTCCCTCACGGTGAGGTACTCGTCAAACCACACGTCCCTGTCCACGGCAAGCAGGCGCCCGCCCTCTCTGAAGACGACGGCTTGCACGAGCTTGAGCGTGTTGACGGGGATGCTGCCCTTGCACAGCTGCGCGGTGTCGATAACGAGGTATACGTCGTCTGGGGTGAGCTCGACGCCCACCTTGCGGGTGACGCACTTGCCGCGGGGATGCCAGAGCTCGCGGCCGTC